>NZ_JBMOWQ010000085.1:0-1299 GCF_049310485.1 Pseudomonas sp. GZD-209 | reverse complement strand
CCCCCTCCCCCCCCCCCCCCCCCCCCCCCCCCCCCGGGACTGTCAGAGCTGGCCCAGCACCGGGGTATTCACCTTCACATCGGCATTCTGCCCGCGGTGGCGCAGCAGGTGGTCCATCAGCACGATGGCCATCATCGCCTCGGCGATCGGCGTGGCGCGGATACCGACGCACGGATCGTGACGGCCCTTGGTGATCACTTCCACCGGGTTGCCGTCGATATCGATCGAGCGGCCCGGCGTGGTGATGCTGGAGGTCGGCTTGAGCGCCAGGTGGGCGACGATCGGCTGGCCGGAGGAAATGCCACCGAGAATGCCGCCGGCGTTGTTGCTGAGGAAGCCTTCCGGCGTCATTTCGTCGCGGTGTTCGGTGCCGCGCTGGGCGACGCTGGCGAAACCGGCGCCGATCTCCACGCCCTTGACGGCGTTGATGCTCATCAGCGCATGGGCCAGCTCGGCGTCGAGGCGGTCGAAGATCGGCTCGCCCAGGCCCGGCATCACGCCCTCGGCCACCACGGTGATCTTCGCCCCGACCGAGTCCTGGTCACGGCGCAACTGGTCCATGTAGGCCTCGAGCTCTGGCACCTTGGCCGGGTCGGGGCTGAAGAAGGCGTTGTCTTCCACCGAGTCCCAGGTCTTGAACGGGATCTCGATCGGGCCGAGCTGGCTCATGTAGCCGCGCACGCGGATGCCCTGGGTGGCCAGGTACTTCTTGGCGATGGCGCCGGCGGCCACGCGCATGGCGGTCTCGCGCGCCGAGCTGCGCCCGCCGCCGCGGTAGTCGCGCTCGCCATACTTGTGGTGGTAGGTGTAGTCGGCGTGGGCCGGGCGGAACAGGTCCTTGATCGCCGAGTAGTCCTTGGACTTCTGGTCGGTGTTGCGGATCAGCAGGCCGATCGAGCAGCCGGTGGTGCGGCCTTCGAACACGCCGGAGAGGATCTCCACTTCATCGGCTTCCTGGCGCTGGGTGGTATGCCGGCTGGTGCCGGGCTTGCGCCGGTCAAGGTCATGCTGCAGATCGGCCAGGGAGATTTCCAGGCCGGGCGGGCACCCATCGACAATGGCGACCAACGCCGGGCCATGGCTTTCGCCAGCGGTGGTGACAGTGAACAGCTTGCCGTAGGTATTGCCGGACATGGACGCTCCGCGAAATCAGCCTGAGTGGGTGAGAGGCGGCCAGTATACGGAAAGCCGATGCAATGGGTGAGAACTTCGGGGCGCTCATTTGCCTGGAGCGGCCTCATCGCGGGGGGAGGAGCACCCCCCCCACACCCCCATCTATCTGTCTCAGGGGAGTGCTCT
>NZ_JBMOWQ010000084.1:0-2098 GCF_049310485.1 Pseudomonas sp. GZD-209 | reverse complement strand
CCAACCTCCTCCCCCGATCCGGTTTTGTTGTTTTGTGGGGGGCGTTCCCCCCCCCCGCGATCAGACGACGTGGCGCATGAGAACCTTCCCCAAGCCACCCTGTCCTACTGTCATCCCATCAGGTAGTACCCCCTCCATGACGTCGCGCCTCGCCGCCCTGCTCCTGCTGTTCTGCGCCAGCCTCGCCCAGGCCGCGCCCACGGTCCTGCAACGCCCGATCGACCTGGACACCGGCCAGGGCGTGCTGCACGGCAGCCTGCTGTTGCCGCAGCAGGACACCCCGCCGCCGGTGGTGCTGATCATCGCCGGCTCCGGCCCCACCGACCGCGACGGCAACAACCCGGCCTCCGGGCGTATCGACAACCTCAAGCGCCTGGCCTTGCTGCTGGCCGGCGAACACATCGCCAGCGTGCGCTACGACAAGCGCGGAGTAGCCGCCAGCCAGCCGGCCACCCCGGACGAGCGCGATCTGAGCGTCGAGCGCTACGTCGCCGACGCCGTGGCCTGGGGCCAGAAACTGCGCCACGACCCGCGTTTCGGTCCGCTGATCCTGGTCGGCCACAGCGAGGGGGCACTGATTGCCAGCCTGGCCGCCGAGCAGGCCGGCGCCAGCGCGGTCATCACCCTGGCCGGCAGCGGCCGCCCGGTGGCCGATGTGCTGCGCGAGCAGTTGGCCCAGCGCCTGCCGGCGGCGCAACTGGCCGGCGGCGTGGCCCTGATCGACCGCCTGCAGGCCGGGCAGACCAGCCTGGATGTACCGGCCCCGCTGCGCCAGGTGTTCCGCCCCAGTGTGCAGCCGTACCTGATCTCACTGCTGCGCCAGGACCCGGCGACGGCGTTCGCCAGGCTCCAGGTGCCGGCGCTGATCATTCAGGGGCGCAACGACGTGCAGGTAGAGGTTGCCGACGCCGAACGGCTCAAGGCCGCCAAGCCCGACGCGCAACTGGCGCTGATCGACGGCATGAACCACATGTTGCGCATCAGCCCCCGGGACATGCGCCAGCAACGCGACAGCTACAGCAATCCCGAACTGCCGCTGGCCCGCGAACTGGGCGAACGGATCATCGCCTTCATCCATGGCCTGCCGCCGGCCTGAGCTTTCCTGCCGCCGCAGGCTCAGGTCTTGGCGATGGCTGCCGATAACGCGGCATGAGAAGGCGGTGACTGCGCGTGCGATGTCCACCAGCACCCGGCCGCCGCGCACCTGAGGATTGCCCTGATGACCGATGCTCCCGCCGCCGCCGAGGCGACCGAAGAACAAGCCCCGGAAAGCGCCCCGCAGCCGTGGGCGGACCTGGCTGCCGAACACTTCCAGCTGCTGCGCCTGGCCGCCCTGCCGACCGATCGCAACAGCGGCGCCCGCCCGCTGCGCTTCGTCCAGTTCGGTTACGCCGAGCGGCATGACAAGGCCCATAGCCTGCTGCGCATGGAAATCCGCCTGCCCGGGCAGAAAGTGCGCAAGGAACAGAACCAGCTGGATATTCGCGTCGATCACGAACAGCGCCTGGTGCGCATCGGCAGCGACGCCGGCCTGCAGCTGGAGCCACTCAATCGTGGGCTTGGCCGCTATCTGCTGGCCCAGGCAGTGCAATGGCTGCAACAGCGCTGCTCGGGCTACCGCATCGAAGGCATGAGCCTGCCGAACAAGGACGCGCTGAACGAAGACACGCGCCTGCGCCGCGACCATGTGCTGACCAGCGTCGGCCTGGCCGTGGAGTACAGCGAAGGCCAGATCCTCAAGGGCGCCGTGGTGGAAACCACAGTGGGCCAGCTCAAGGGCGGCTGGAATACCGAGAAGGTGCAGCGGGTCGACATCCTCGACGCCGCCGGCATGCTGCAGCAGGCCGAGCAGAACCTGATGGAAAAGGAAGCGCAACTGCGCGAGCGTGACGAGCGTGTGGCCAAGTACCGCCGCGAGGACAACGGGCTGCGCTTCACCATCACCTGCCTGGTGGCCTTTGCGGTGTTCCAGGCCGGGCTGCTGATCTGGATTGCCACTCGCTGACAAAAGCTGGGGCCGCTTTGCGACCCTATCGGGGGGGGGGGGGGGAGATCGCCAGGGGGAAGACGGTGTTGCGGGGGGGGGGGGGGTGGGGTG
>NZ_JBMOWQ010000083.1:0-6079 GCF_049310485.1 Pseudomonas sp. GZD-209 | reverse complement strand
CTATCGCGGCACAAGGCCGCTCCTACAGAGTTACGCGGTCTCCTGTAGGAGCGGCCTTGTGCCGCGAAAGGGCTGCACAGCAGCCCCAGATCAGCGAATGCCGATCAAACCCGCGAAGCGAACAGCTCCTGATGCTGCCGGCACTGCTCGGCAGTCAGCATGAACACCCCGTGCCCGCCGCGCTCGAACTCCAGCCAGGCAAAGTCCACCTCGGGGTACAACGCCTCGACATGCACCTGGCTGTTGCCCACTTCGACAATCAGCAAACCTTTCTCGGTCAGGTGGTCAGCCGCCTCGGCGAGCATGCGCCGCACCAGGTCCAGGCCGTCGTTGCCGCAGGCCAGGCCCAGTTCGGGTTCGTGGTGGTATTCGGCCGGCATGTCGGCGAAGTCTTCCGAGTCGACGTATGGCGGGTTCGACAGGATCAGGTCGAAGCGCTGCCCCGGCAGGCCGGCGAAGCCATCACCCTGCACGGTGTAGACCCGCGTATCCAGCCCGTGTCGCTCGATGTTCTGGTTGGCCACTTCCAGGGCGTCGAAGGACAGGTCGCCCAGCACCACCTCAGCCTCCTGGAACACCTCGGCAGCGACGATGCCGATGCAACCGGAGCCGGTGCACAGGTCGAGGATGCGCGCAGGTTCCGCCGCCAGCCACGGCTCGAAGCGTTTTTCGATCAGCTCGCCAATCGGTGAACGCGGCACCAGCACACGCTCATCGACGATGAACGACATACCGCAGAACCACGCCTCGCCCAGCAGGTAGGCGGTCGGTACCCGCTCTTCGATACGGCGCTTGAGCAAGTGCATCAGGCGCACCCGCTCGTCGTCCTCGAGTTGGCAGTCCAGGTAGCTGTCGGCCACCTCCCACGGCAGGTGCACGGCGCCGAGCACCAGCAGGCGGGCCTCGTCCCAGGCATTGTCGGCACCATGGCCGAAAAACAGCTCATGCTCATGGAAGCGGCTGACCGCCCAGCGGATATGGTCGCGCAGGGTGCGCAGGCGGGATGTGATCACGGACGACTCCTTTTCAGACAGGCCAAAAGTCTAACAGCCCACACCACACAAAAGCTCTCTCCGATAGCCGATTGGGTAGCCACAGGCCAGTAATCATGCCGCCTGCAATGTCAACCATTCACATTGGCGCCAAGGCAAGGGAGAATAGGTACACAAAAGCCCTACCCAAGGAGCCCTTGATGTCCGTTCCAACCACGATGTTCCGCCTCAGCGGCCGCGACTACCCGCCGGCAAAGCTGGGCCAAGCCAGCCTGATCGTCATCGACGCGCAAAAGGAGTACCTGAGCGGTCCGTTGGCGCTGTCGGGCATGGACGAGGCCGTGGCCAACATCGCCCGGTTGCTCGACGCTGCCCGCAAGGCCGGGCGCCCGATCATCCACGTTCGCCACCTGGGCACTGTCGGCGGCCTGTTCGACCCGCAGGGCGCGCGCGGCGAGTTCATCCCGGGCCTGGAGCCGCTGGCCGGTGAAACCATCATCGAAAAGCGCATGCCCAACGCCTTCAAGAACACCAAGCTGCACGAAACGCTGCAGGAGCTCGGTCACCTGGACCTGATCGTCTGCGGTTTCATGAGCCACTCCAGCGTCAGCACCACCGTACGCCGCGCCAAGGACTATGGTTATCGTTGCACCCTGGTGGAAGATGCCTCGGCGACCCGTGACCTGGCCTTCAAGGACGGGGTCATCCCGGCCGCACAGATCCATCAGTGCGAGATGGCCGTGATGGCCGACAACTTCGCCTGCGTGGCCCCTACCGCCAGCCTGGTCTGAGCCAGGCACCGCCCGGCGGACGGGCGGAACCCAAGGGCGGGCAGCAGGTCGAAACCCGGATCAGCGACACCAGATCCCGAGGAATTCGAATGAAGCTCAAAGGCAGTTTCGATGCCAGACGCCTACGCCAGCGCGAGCCGCGCAACTGGGGCGCGCGCCTGGCCGCCGCCTTCTCCGTCCTGCTGGCCACCCTGGGCATCCTGCTCGCCATGGCCGGCATCGCCGGCCTGCTGGGCAACTACCCTGCCCTCGCCGAACTCAATGCCAACCGCCCGCTCGCGGCCATACTGACGGTGGTCGGGCTGTTGCTGCTGTATGTCGGCGTGCGCTTCTGGCGCCGCAGCCGTATTCGCCTGCGCCGCGGGCGCGAGCTGAACCTGTCGCCGCATTTGATGAAAAAGCACGATTGACCCCCATCGCGGGGCAAGTCGCATCGGCGCACCGCCGCTCCCACGCTATAGGCCGTGGGAGCGGGCATACCCCGCGATGGCGTCGGCGAAGGCAACACAACCCTGCCCCACTCGCGTAAACTACGCCGCCCACGTGGAGGCACCATGCAAGACGACGATTTTTCCCTCTTCCGCAGCGAAGTGCGCGGGGTCAAGCAGATCAAGCACGACCGCGCCGAAGTCGGCAAAGCCAAGGCCGATCGCAAGCAACTGGCCGGCCTGCGCCAGGCGGCGACCATCCGCAGCGACCAGCCACTGGTGGTCGACGGACTGTCCGATCAGTTCGTCATCGACGTCGGCGCCGAAGACGAGCTGATGTGGCGCCGCGACGGCGTGCAGGAAGGCCAGATCCGCAAGCTCAAGCTCGGCCAGATCGCCTTCGAGGGCAGCCTCGACCTGCACGGCATGAGTGTGGAGAAAGCCCGCGAGATCCTCTGGGACTTCATCGCCGAGGCCACCAAGCTGGAAGTACGCTGCGTGCGCGTCACCCACGGCAAGGCCGCGCGTATCGACGGCAAGCGCCCGATGATCAAGAGCCACGTCAACACCTGGCTGCGCCAGCACCCGCAGGTGCTCGGCTTCGCCTCGTGCCAGGCCCGCCACGGTGGTACTGGCGCGGTGTATGTCATGCTCAAGCGAACCATGCTCGAAGGCCGCGACGAGTGACATCGCGCTTGCAGCAGCGCCGCCGCCGCCGTACCCTTCGCCTTTGCGAAATTTTCCACAGGTAGATCCATGTCCCTGGAACAGAACTACACCGAGATCCTCAGCCAACTGGGTGAGGACGTCTCCCGCGAGGGCCTGCTCGACACGCCCAAGCGGGCTGCAAAGGCCATGAAGTACCTTTGCCGCGGTTATGAGCAGACCCTGGAAGAAGTCACCAACAACGCGCTGTTCAGCTCCGACAACAGCGAAATGGTGCTGGTCCGGGACATCGAGCTGTATTCGATGTGCGAACACCACATGCTGCCGTTCATCGGCAAGGCTCATGTCGCCTACCTGCCCAAGGGCAAGGTACTGGGCCTGTCGAAAGTGGCGCGCATCGTCGACATGTTCGCCCGTCGCCTGCAGATCCAGGAAAACCTCAGCCGCCAGATCGCCGAGGCCGTGCAACAGGTCACCGGTGCCGCCGGCGTGGCCGTGGTCATCGAAGCCAAGCACATGTGCATGATGATGCGCGGTGTCGAGAAGCAGAACTCCACCATGCTCACCTCGGTGATGCTCGGCGAGTTCCGTGATAACGCCGCCACCCGCAGCGAGTTCCTCAGCCTGATCAAGTGATCGGCCTATGATCCGCAGCCGACCCCCAGGGGTCGGCTTTTTGTTTTGTGCGCCTCAACCAGATCAGGAGTCAGTCATGATCGTCAAAGCCCTGCGGGTCGGCCTCGGCCAGCTCATCGTGTTCGGCGACTGGATCAGCCGCCCGGCCAAGAAGAAGCGTGATGCCTCGGCCCAGGCGCGCGTTGAACAGGACGCCAAGGGCCTTGCCCTGTACCAGTTCCACGCCTGCCCGTTCTGCGTAAAAACCCGCCGTACCCTGCACCGCCTCAACGTGCCGGTGGCGCTGCGTGACGCCAAGAACGATGCCCAGCACCGCCAGGCGCTGCTCGAAGGCGGTGGCCGGGTGAAGGTGCCATGCCTGCGCATCGAAGAAGGCGACAAGGTGACCTGGATGTATGAGTCCAAGGACATCATTGCCTACCTGGACAAGCGCTTCGCTTAGAGGCTACAGGCCAGGGGGGGGGGGGGGGGGGGGGGACGGCGACCACACCAAAGGGAGGGGTTGGCACTCCCGCCCCCTGCCCAACCAGCCGGGGGAGCGGTTGCCCCCCGCGATAACTCAACTCAATCCACCATCGGCACATGGCGCGGATGGCTGGCCACGCGCTCTAGCCAGGCTTGCACTGCCGGATAGGCAGAAAGATCAAACCCGCCCTGGTGCGCCACATGGGTGTAGGCATACAACGCCACGTCGGCAATCGAATACTGGTCGCCTACCAGGTACGGCGTCATCTCCAGCTGCTTGTTCATCACCTTGAGCGCCTTGTAACCGCCCTTGTGCAGCCCCTTGTATTCCTCCAGTCGCTCGTCCGGCAGCCCCAGGTAGAACTGGATGAACCGCGCCACGGCAATATACGGCTCATGGCTGTACTGCTCGAAGAACTGCCATTGCAGCACCTGGGTGCGCAGGCGTGGCTCGCTGGGCAGGAACTCGCTGCCATCGGCGAGGAAGTTCAGGATGGCATTGGACTCCCACAGGCAAGCGCCATCCTCCAGCTTGAGTACCGGCACCTTGCCATTGGGGTTCATGGCCAGGAACTCGGGTGTTTCGGTCTCACCCTTGAGAATGTCCACCGCCTGCCACTCGTACGGGCGGCCCAGCAAGCTGAGCATCAGCTTGACCTTGTAGCAGTTGCCCGATTGGTAATCGCCATACACCTTGTACATCGCCCCTCCCCTTTCACGCAGTTGCAGAACCGTGGCCAATAGTTGGCGACTGTACGGCTAAATGCAATGCCTGCTGTATGGCAAGGATCAAGCCATGGCACGGTAGCCTGAAAAAAATGCTTACACCTGTACAAGGAATTCACCCTATGACCGATGCCACCACCGTGCCCCTGCGCCCGCTGGCAGACAGTTCCCCCTCGGCGGTAGTCGCCGGTTTCATCGCCATGCTCACCGGCTACACCAGCTCGCTGGTGCTGATGTTCCAGGCCGGCCAGGCGGCAGGCCTGACCAGCGCGCAGATCTCGTCGTGGATCTGGGCGCTGTCGATCGGCATGGCGGTGTGCAGCATCGGCCTGTCGCTGCGCTACCGCACGCCGATCACCGTGGCCTGGTCGACGCCCGGCGCGGCACTGCTGATCACCAGCCTCGGAGGCGTGAGCTACGGCGAGGCCATCGGCGCCTACATCACCTGCGCCGTGCTGGTGCTGATCTGCGGGCTCACCGGCAGCTTCGAACGGCTGGTCAGGCGCATTCCCGCGTCACTGGCCTCCGCCTTGCTGGCGGGCATCCTGTTCAAGATCGGCAGCGAGATCTTCGTCGCCGCCCAGCACCGTACCGTGCTGGTGCTGGGCATGTTCTTCAGTTACCTGCTGGTCAAGCGCCTGTCGCCGCGTTACTGCGTGCTGGCCGCGCTGCTGGTGGGCACCGCGCTGTCCGGCGCGCTGGGCCTGCTGGACTTCAGCGGCTTCCAGCTCGAGGTAGCCACCCCGGTGTGGACCACGCCCAGCTTCTCGCTGGCGGCGACCATCAGCATCGGCATCCCGTTGTTCGTGGTGGCGATGACCTCGCAGAACATGCCCGGGGTCGCCGTGCTGCGCGCCGATGGCTACCAGGTGCCGGCCTCGCCGCTGATCACGGCCACCGGCTTTGCTTCGCTGCTGCTGGCGCCGTTCGGTTCCCACGGGGTCAACCTGGCGGCCATCAGCGCGGCCATCTGCACCGGGCCGCACGCCCATGAAGACCCGCGCAAGCGCTACACCGCTGCGGTCTGGTGCGGGATCTTCTACGGTATCGCCGGTATCTTCGGCGCCACCCTGGCGGCGCTGTTCGGTGCCCTGCCCAAGGAGCTGGTGCTGTCGATCGCCGCGCTGGCGCTGTTCGGGTCGATCATGAATGGCCTGAGCGTGGCCATGGGCGAGCTTCGCGAGCGTGAGGCGGCACTGATCACCTTCATGGTGACGGCATCGGGGTTCACCCTGTTCTCGATCGGCTCGGCGTTCTGGGGGATTGTGGCGGGGGTGCTGACCTTGCTTATCCTCAGCCCGCGCAAGGGCTGACAACGCTATCGCGGGGGAAGACCACCCCCCCACCCAGGGGGGGGTGGGGGGGGGCTTTCTCT
>NZ_JBMOWQ010000082.1:0-63186 GCF_049310485.1 Pseudomonas sp. GZD-209 | reverse complement strand
GGATGTGGGTACCCGCCCCCCCAGGTGGGTGTGTTGGGGGGCTTTGTCCCCCCCCCCCGATAGGGTCACCACAGGCAATCACAGGCGGAAATGCCCCACCATCCCCTTCAGGTCATCCCCCAGCCGCGCCAGCTCGACGCTTGAGCGGGCGTTGTCCTCCATCGCCAGCGCCGCCTGATCGGCGCTGCCACGGATCTGCGTGACACTGCGGCTGATCTCCTCGGCCACCGAGCTTTGCTGCTCGGCCGCCGCGGCGATCTGCTGGTTCATCTGCTGGATCAACGACACCGCCGCGGCAATGCTGCCCAGCGCACTTTCGGTCTGCAGCGCATCGGCCACCGCCAGGCGCACCAGCTCGGTACTGCCACGGATCTGCGTCACCGACTGCTGGGCATTGCCCCGCAGGCTGGCCACCAGGCGCTCGATCTCTTCAGTGGACTGACGGGTACGCCGCGCCAGGGCGCGCACTTCATCGGCCACCACGGCGAAACCACGCCCCTGCTCACCGGCGCGAGCGGCCTCGATGGCGGCATTGAGCGCCAGCAGGTTGGTCTGCTCGGCGACACTCTTGATGACCTCCAGCACGTCGCCGATGGTATGGATCTCGGCACTCAGGCTGTCGATCCCGCAGCTGGCGGTCTCGGCGGCGGCGGCGAGCTGCTCGATGCGCTGCATGCTCTGACGCACCACCTGCTGGCCGGACTCGACCTTGTCGTCGGCGGCCTGGGCCGCTTCGGCCGCCTGCTCGGCATTGCGCGCCACATCATGCACGGTGGCGGTCATCTGCTGCATGGCGGTGGCCACCTGCTCGGTCTCGTCCTTCTGGCTGCCGACTTCACGGTTGGTCTGCTCGGTCACGGCAGACAACGCCTGGGCGTTGCCGGCCAACTGCTCGATGCCCTGTTGCAGGCCGCTGACCACACCGGACAAGCCCTCGGCCATCTGCTGCATGGCCTGCAACAACTGCCCGACCTCGTCCCTGCGCGGTGCCTCGGCCTCGATGGCCAGCTCACCGGCGGCGATGCGCCGGGCACGGATGATCACCCGCTTGAGCGGCGCGACCACCGCACGGGTGATCAGCCAGGCCGCCAGCACCCCGACCAGCAGCGCCAGCGCGGTGGCGGCGGCGATGGCCACGGCATTGCGCGCAAGCTCGGCCTGCATCGCCTGTTCCTGCTTGCTGTAGGCCTGGTCGACCCGCGCCGTGACCTGTTCCGCGCGGGCCTGCAACTGGGCCTTGATGCCTTGTTCCTGAGCCAGCAGGTCGGTGTATTCATTGAGTTTGTCGGAGAAGCTGGCGATATGCCCGGCCACCTCGCCCAGCACGCTCTGGTAACCGGCATCGCTCACCGCACCCTTGAGCTGCTCGACCAGGCTGGCGGCCTCCACCGTCTGGGCAATGCGCCCCTGCTCCACCTCGCCGCCCTTGCGGCTCTGCTCCAGGCGCACCCGGGCCTCGTCCATGGCCTGCAGCATCAGCCGCGACACCTGCGCCACCTGGCCGGCCTGTTCGAGAAATTCGCCGCCCTGCTGGCCTTGCGACTGCTTGAGGGTGTAGGTGCCGTCATCGGCCAGGCCGGCCTGCAGCACATCGAGGTTGTTGGCCACGCTGGACACCGACCAGCTGGCCATGTCCAGCGCCAGTTCCTTGCCCTGTACCGCCTGGACGAACTGGTCGAACGCCTGGCCGTAGGCGCCGAGTTCGCCTTCGGTCGAGGCCAGCCCTGGCAGGCCACGGGCGCGCTCGACCAGGCCCTGCAGGCCAGTGCGCAGCGTATCGGCTTCGCTGATGTCGGACCGCAGGGCGAACGCCTGCTCGTGCTGGCGCAGGCGCAGCAGGTCGGTATTGAACTGGGCCATCTGGCGCAAGCCGTCGAAACGCTGGCCTACGCTGAACAGCGCGTATACGCCGATGGCCGCCACCAGCAACGTCAGCAGCAGCACCAAGGCGAAGCCCAGGCCGAGCTTGCGGGCCATGCCCAGGTTGGCCAGAACGCCGTGCTTGGTCACCGCCATCACCGATTCCCCTCTGCCTTGTCGGGCTTTTCCGAGAGGCAAGAGTGACAATCGCGGCGGCCACCTCACAAGAGCCTGGCGCCAGAATGGTGTCATTTAGCTATGAACGTGTCGCTTTCAGGCCGCTGGAGGTCGCCCCGCGTGTCGGAGGAACGCCTGGGCGCGGAGGTCCTGTCCGTAGGCGACATTGATACGCAACCAGTCACAAGCCCGCCCCTGGGGGTCGAAGGCGCTGCCGGGCGTGAGCAGCACGGCATGCTCCAGCGCAAGGCGCTCCAGCCCGGCAAAGTCGCGCCCGGGCGAGCGGGCCCAGACGAACATGCCGCCGCAGGGTTCGCACAACACCTCCCAGCCCCACGCCTCCAGCTGCCCGAGGAGCTTGGCCATGTGCTGCCCCAGGCGCACGCGCAGGCGCTGGATGCTCTTGCGGTAACTGCCATTGGCAAGCATCTGGCCGATCACCTGCTCGGCAAAGCGGCAGGTGCCGATGCCGCTGACCATCTTCAACTCGGCCAGGCGGGCGATCAGCGCCGGTTCCGCGACCACATAGCCCACCCGCAGCGAACTGCTGAGGGTTTTCGAGAAGCTGCCCAGGTAGATCACCCGCTGCTCGCTGTCGAGGGTGGCCAGGCGGGTGGCCGGGCCTTCCTGGAAGTCGGCGTAGAGGTCGTCCTCGATGATCCGCAGGTCATGCTCGCGGGCCAGTTCCAGCAGGCGATAGGCGACCTTGGGGGTCAGGCTGGTGCCGGTGGGGTTCTGGTACAGGCTGTTGGTGAACAGGCAGCGTGGCCGGTGCTCGACCAGCAGCCGCTCGAGTTCGGCAACGTCTGGCCCGGTGGGCGTGCGTGGCACTTCGAGCATCCGCACGCCGTGCTGGCGCAGCAGGTTGAACAGGTTGTAGTAGCCGGGGCGCTCCACCAGCACCGTGTCGCCCGGCGCCAGCAGGGTGCGTACCAGCAGGTCGAGGGCATGGCTGATGCCCTGGGTGGTGAGGATGCGCTCGGGCTCGGCACTGATGTCGAGCCGCGCCAGGCCCTTGTGCAGTTGCAGGCGCAGGCTGGCCAGGCCCAGCGGCGGGCAGTAGTCGAACAGCGCCTCGGGCTCGCCGCGGCTGACCTGGCGCACGGCCTGCGCCAGTTCAGCCTCGGCGCGCCAGGCTACCGGCAGCCAGCCACAGCCGAGCTTGAGCAGCGCCTCATGGCCTTCGCCGAACAAGCGCCAGCTGCCATCGATGGCCTCACCCCAGGCGCTGCCGGCATCCGCCTGCTGCCCCGGCTTGCGTTCGGCAACGAAAAACCCGGCACCGTGCCGCGCCACCAGCCAGCCGCTGGCCACCAGGCGGTCGTAGGCCTCGATCACGCAGGACGCGCTCACCGCCTGGGCCTTGGCCAGGGTGCGAATCGACGGCAGGCGGGCGCCGGGGCGCAGGCGTTGCTGTTCGATCCAGGCTTGCAACTGTTCGGTCAGTTGCTGGACCAGGGGCGTTGGCTGCAGGCGATCCAGATTCAGGTGCATGGCAAGTGTTCGCTTATTTCAGGCGAACAGTTAATCACAAATGCCTGGGGAGTGTGCCTTGTTGGGCAACAACATAGCCACGATGCTGCCGACAGACACTCTACCCTTTGACGGATGCCCCCATGCCCACCCGCCATGCCCCGGCCCTGCTGGCCTTCGCGTTGTGCCTGATCACCCTCGCGGTGAACCTGCAGGCACCGCTGTACACCACCTACGCCGATCTCGCCGGGCGTGGCGCCGCGGCCACCGCCGTGGCCTTCTCCGGCTATGTGCTCGGCGTGCTGCCGGTACTGCTGGCCCTTGGCGGGCTGGCCGACCGAGTCGGGCGACGCCCGCTGATCATCGCCGCCCTGGCCCTGTCGATGCTCGCCACGCTGATCATGCTGCTGTTCCCAAACCTGGAGGCACTGGGTGCCGCGCGTATGCTCCTGGGGCTGGGTACCGGGCTGGCATCGGCCACGGCCACCGCGTACATGGGCGAACTGATGGCGGGCAGCGACAGCGGCCGCGCCGCCAGTTGGGTCACGGCCAGCACCTCACTGGGCTTCGGCCTGGGCGCGGCGCTGACCAGCCTGTGCCTGCTGCGCGGGCCCACCCTGGCACCGGCAAGCTTTCATCTGCAACTGTTGCTTGCGGGCATCGCCGTGCTGTTGCTGTGGCGCCTGCCCGACCCACGCCCGGCGCAGCGCAGCGCCATGCTGCGGCTGCCCTGCTACCCCGTCGGTAGCCTGGCCTACGGCCTGGCGATCCTGCTCGCGTGGGCCTGTGTCGGCCTGGTGATCGCCCTGCTGCCGGGGATCCTGCGCCAACACGGCCTGAGTGCCTGGTCGGGGTTCTCGACCTTTTGCGTGATCAGTTGCGGGCTGCTGTTCCAGCCCATGGCCCGCCGCCTGCCAAGCGCCCAGGCCACGCTGCTCGGGCTGCTGATTCTGCCCTGCAGCTATGGGTTGCTGGCCTGGGGCGCCGACAGCGGTCACCTGGCTGGCGTGCTGCTGGGCGCGATTGCCGCCAGCAGTGCCTGCTACGGCTTTATCTACTTGGGTGGCTTGGCCGCGGTGAACCAGCTCGCTGGCAGCGAGAAGACCCGGGCCAGTGCCGGGTTCTTCCTGCTGGCGTATCTGGGGTTCAGCCTGCCGGTGATCTTTACCGGATTGCTCAGCGACAGGCTGGGGTCGCGCCTGGCGCTGAGCGTATTCGGCACGGTGTTGCTGCTGGGGTGTGCGGGGGTGGCGTGGCGGTTGTGGATAACCTTGCCGGCCCGTTCGCGGGTAAACCCGCTCCCACAGGAATCGCGCAGCTGTTTGAATGGCGAGCAAGACAATTGACCCCGCCGGCCCAGCGCTGACTGGACATTCAGATCGCCAGTGCACCGCCATCGACGGTCAGGCTGTGCCCGGTGGTGAACGCGGCGCCATCACTGCACAGGTACAACACCGCGCTGGCGATCTCCTCGACCTTGCCGATGCGCCCAACGGGATGCATCGCCGCGGCGAACTCAGCCTTGCGCGGGTCGGCCTCGTAGGCGCGGCGGAACATGTCGGTGTCGATCACCGCCGGGCACACCGCGTTCACCCGGATGCCCTTCTTCGCATACTCGATCGCCGCCGACTTGGTCAGGCCGATCACCGCGTGCTTGGACGCGGCATAGATGCTCATCTTCGGCGCCGCCGACAGGCCCGCCACCGAGGCGGTATTGACGATCGCGCCACCGCCCTGGGCCAGCAGCAGCGGCAACTGGTACTTCATGCACAGCCACACGCCCTTGACGTTGACGCCCATGATGGCGTCGAACTCGGCCTCGCTGCCCTCGGCCAGGCGGCCCTTCTCGATCTCGATACCGGCATTGTTGAAGGCGTAGTCCAGCCGGCCATAGGCCTGCACGGTCTTCTCGTGCAACTGACGCACATCGCTGTCGCGGGTCACGTCGCAAGCAATGAACAGGGCCTCGCCACCCGCCTCGCGGATCAGCGCCACCGTGGCTTCGCCGCCGGCCGCGTCGAGGTCGGCCACCACCACTTTCAGCCCTTGGGCGGCGAACGCCTGGGCTGTCGCCCGGCCGATACCCGCCGCACCACCGGTGACCAGGGCTACCTGGCCGGAGAACGTCATGCTCATCACTGGCTCCTGCATGGAGAAATTGAGTCGAGGCAGAGTCTAGTCAGCCCTCCTGCCGGCTGGGCAGCATCATCAGGGGCACGGTTGGACTACTATCGTTTGCGGTGATTTTGCGTGACGCAGTACATAATCACAGCCGATCATCAGCCACCTTTTACCCTGTTCAGGAGAATCCGCCATGCCCCAGACCAACCGCCGTTTCCTGCTGGCAAAGCGTCCGGTCGGCGCCGTGCGCCGCGACGACTTTACCTTCGAGCAGGTGCCGGCTGACCAACCCGGCGCGGGCCAGATCCAGGTGAAGAACCTGTACTTGTCCCTCGACCCGGCCATGCGCGGCTGGATGAATGAAGGCAAGTCGTATATCCCGCCAGTAGGCCTGGGCCAGGTGATGCGCGCCCTCGGCGTGGGAGAAGTGGTTGCCTCGCAGCATCCGGACTACAAGCCCGGTGACCACGTCAGCGGCGCCTTGGGCGTGCAGGACTACTTCACCGGCGAACCCCAGGGCCTGCACAAGATCGACCCACGGCTGGCCCCCCTGCCCCGCTACCTCTCCGCCCTGGGCATGACCGGCATGACCGCCTACTTCGCCCTGCTCGACGTCGGCCAGCCCAAGGAAGGCGACACCGTGGTGATCTCCGGTGCGGCAGGCGCGGTGGGCAGCATTGCCGGGCAGATCGCCAAGCTCAAGGGCTGCCGCGTGGTCGGCATCGCCGGCGGCGCGCAGAAATGCCAGTACCTGCTCGACGAACTGGGCTTCGACGGCGTCATCGACTATAAGGCCGAGGACGTGCAGGCGGGCCTCAAGCGTGAATGCCCGAAGGGCGTGGACGTCTACTTCGACAACGTCGGCGGCGATATTCTCGACGCGGTGCTGTCGCGCCTGAACTTCAAGGCGCGGGTGGTGATCTGCGGCGCCATCAGCCAGTACAACAACAAGGAAGCGGTCAAAGGCCCGGCCAACTACCTCGCGCTGCTGGTCAACCGTGCGCGCATGGAAGGCTTCGTGGTGATGGACTACGTCAAGGAGTACGGCAAGGCCGCACAGGAGATGGCCGGCTGGCTGGCCAGCGGCAAGGTGAAAAGCAAGGAGGATGTGGTCGAGGGGCTGGAAACTTTCCCGGAGACACTGCTCAAGCTGTTCAGCGGGGAGAACTTCGGCAAGCTGGTGTTGAAGGTCTGAAACCCCGGGGCTGCAAGGCAGCCCCGGCAGGCTCGAATCAGCCGCGGATTTCGGCGACCACAGCGGCCAGCGCCTGCGCCGGATCCGCCGCCTGGCTGATCGGGCGACCGATCACCAGGTAGTCGGAACCTGCATCCAGCGCCTGGCGCGGGGTCAGGATCCGGCGCTGGTCGTCCTGGGCACTGCCCGCCGGGCGGATGCCCGGGGTGACCAGCTGCAGCGACGGGTGCGCTGCCTTCAGCGCCGGTGCCTCCAGCGCGGAGCACACCAGGCCGTCCATCCCGGCCTTCTCGGCCAGTGCCGCCAGGCGCAATACCTGCTCCTGCGGTTCGATATCCAGGCCAATGCCCGCCAGGTCCTCACGCTCCATGCTGGTCAGCACGGTCACGCCGATCAGCAGTGGCTGCGGGCCGCTGCGCTTGGCCAGCTCCTCACGGCAGGCCGACATCATGCGCAGGCCACCGGAGCAGTGTACGTTGACCATCCACACGCCCATTTCGGCTGCGGCCTTGACCGCCATCGCCGTGGTGTTGGGGATGTCGTGGAACTTGAGGTCGAGGAACACTTCGAAACCCTTGCTGCAGAGGGTCTCGACAATCCCCGAAGCGCTGCTGGTGAACAGTTCCTTGCCGACCTTGACCCGGCACAGCGCCGGATCGAGCTGGTCAGCCAGCTTCAGGGCGGCGTCACGGGTAGGGAAATCCAGGGCGACGATCAGGGGCGTCTGGCAGGCGGACATGGGCGCGGTCTCTTGGCAAGTCGTAAACGGCGCGCATTGTAAACGAAGTGGCATGGCCTTTGGGGGCCGCGGGTCATGAGAATTGGCCTGGCAGTGGGCCACTCCTATAATTGAACCATCGCACACGGCCATGGTTCGAATGCCATGCAGGTGCTGTCATCTACAGTTTGCAGGAGAACACCGATGCCTTGGTATGCCTGGTTGATACTCATCGTCGCCCTTGGCTCGATCGTTGGCGGACTGATGATGCTGCGTGATACGGCGAAAAAACTGCCGTTGACCGATGAACAGTTGAAGAAAGTTCACGAGCGCAATGCCGAGGCGGATGCCAAGGATGCGCAAGACCGCTGAATAGGCATTGCCGTCATGAAGAGCCGACCAGCCGGGTACCGATCGGCTCCTGCCACCTTTACTCGACCATCAGCTTGTCACGATTGCGCTCCAGCAGCGCGTTGCCTATGCCCTTTATCTCCAGCAGTTCATCCACGGAGGTGAACGGCCCGTTGGCCTCACGGTAGGCGACGATGGCCTGTGCCTTGGCCTGACCGATGCCGTTCAGCGCTTTTTGCAGGGTTTGCGCATCGGCCGTGTTCAGATCTACCCGGCTGTTTGCCGACTGGGCCGGCGCCACTGCAGGCACCGGCTCGGCAGGCATGCTGGTGGGGGCAGCGCTGAGCGAAAAGGACAGGCAGGTAAAAAGCGGGAGCAGCAGATACGACAGGACAGTGTTACGCATGGGAAGTCACTCCTTGAGGCTTATTGAAAGGCAACGTTTCCTTGGTTGCCCTGCTACGGTAGATGGCCATGCTTGCCACGGCAAACCGCTCAAGGTGCGAGTATTTTTCGAGATAATTCAAAGCTTTGAAGCAAAGAAAAGCCCGGCATCAAGCCGGGCTTTTTCCTAAGGTTCCAGCCGACGCTGCTGGTAGATCCAGTCGACGATCTCGCCATCTGGTGCATAACCGCTCACGGTTTCCCGCAGCAATTGGCGCACCCGCCCGTAATCATCCGCCGCCACCGCCGTCAACAACTGGCCAAGGCGCTCCTTGAGCGCTTCCCACGCCAGGTGGTCCTCGTGGGCGCTCATGATCATCGGATGGCGAGTGGCCTCGACGTTGTCGCCGATCAGCAGTTCCTCATAGAGCTTCTCGCCCGGGCGCAGGCCAGTGAATTCGATGGCGATGTCCCCCGCAGGGTTGCGCTCGCTGCGTACGCTCAGGCCCGAGAGATGGATCATCTTCTCCGCCAGTTCGACGATTCGCACCGGCTCGCCCATGTCCAGCACGAACACATCACCGCCCTGCCCCATGGAGCCGGCCTGGATCACCAGTTGCGCGGCTTCCGGGATGGTCATGAAATAGCGGGTGATCTTCGGGTGGGTCACGGTCAACGGTCCACCGGCCTTGATCTGCTGGCGGAACAACGGGATCACCGAACCCGACGAACCCAGTACGTTGCCGAAGCGCACCATGGTGAAGCGGGTGGAGTTGATCTGCGAGACATTGTGATTGTCGCCCAGCAGCACAGGGGAGCTCTCCCGGCTCAGCGCCTGCAGGATCATCTCGGCCAGGCGCTTGCTGCTGCCCATGACATTGGTGGGGCGCACGGCCTTGTCGGTGGAGATCAGCACGAAGTTGGCGACACCGGCCTGCATCGCCGCCTGCGCGGCATGCAGCGTTCCCATGACGTTGTTCAGCACGCCTTCGGCGATGTTGTGCTCGACCATCGGCACGTGTTTGTAGGCGGCCGCGTGGTAAACGGTCTCGACATGCCAGGTTTTCATCACATGCAACAGCTTGTCGGCGTCGCGCACGGAGCCAAGGATCGGCAGCAGGCGCACGCTCAACGACTCGCGCTGGCAACGCTGTTCCAGCTCGGTGAGGATGCTGTAGAGGTTGAACTCACTGTGTTCGAACAACAGCAAGGTGGTCGGCCCGAGCCCCATGATCTGCCGGCACAACTCAGAACCGATCGAACCACCGGCACCGCTCACCAGCACCACCTTGCCGGTGATGCAGCGCTGCAGCAGGCCGGCCTCGGGCGGTACCGCATCGCGCCCCAGCAGGTCGGCGATGTCGACTTCCTGAATGTCGTCGACCTTGACTCGGCCACTGGCCAGGTCCATGAGCCCGGGCACACTGCGCACATGCAGCGGAAAGCCCTCGAGGTAGGTCAGGATTTCCCGCCGGCGGCCCCGGCTGGCCGAAGGCAGCGCCATGAGGATTTCCTGGGCACCGGTGGCATCGATCATGCGCTGGATATTGCGTGACTTGAACACCGGCAGGCCGGAAATAACCCGGTCGGCAATGCTCGGATCGTCGTCAATGAACGCCACGGGGCGCATGGAGCGCCCCATCCGCAAGGCGGCCACAAGCTGGTTGCCCGCCGCCCCGGCACCGTAGATCGCCACCCGCAGCAAGCCGTCGTCACGGTTGGTGAAAGGCACGTACTGGGCGGTGGTGAACCAGTCGCCGATGAAGTACTGGCGCATGACCAGGCGCAGGCCGCCGACCATGACCAGGCTCAACCACCAGTAGTTGAAGACGATCGACCGGGGCACCAGGGTTGCATGGTTGCTGTACCAGTAGACGACCAGCGCCAGCAGCAACGATGACAGCCCGACGGCCTTGAAGATGACCATGAGTGCATCGTTGCCGAAGTACCGCATCACCGCCCGGTACATGCCGAAACGGATGAAGATCGGAATGGCGATCGCGGGGGCGGCCAGGAACAGCCACGGATGGTTGAGCACCGGGCTGCCGGCGTCATCGAACCCCAGGCGCACAA
Organism: Pseudomonas sp. GZD-209; assembly: GCF_049310485.1. Lineage (NCBI taxonomy): Bacteria > Pseudomonadati > Pseudomonadota > Gammaproteobacteria > Pseudomonadales > Pseudomonadaceae > Pseudomonas > Pseudomonas sp. GZD-209. The sequence goes on along the minus strand of NZ_JBMOWQ010000082.1, from coordinate 52,834 downwards.
TGAACGACATCCACAGCGCAGCCCAGACCAGCAGCAGGTCTGCAGCGACCTGAAGCGCCCGTTTGTAGCGACGCGGCAGCCCCAGCAGGGCTGCCCTCAATTTATCCATCATCAGAGTTGATCCCGCCTCCGCATCCAGCGGATATGACGTCAATATTCAGTAAACACGGTGACTGCATGATACCGGTCATGGCCGATATGCTTTTAGCTTTCTTGCTTGCCAGCGTCGAACTTGAGCGCCAATACAAGCAAAGGACTATACGCGATCAACAGCCCCAGCAAACCATCCAGTTGCCATTGAACGACAACAACAGCGACTGGCAGCAACCACAGCAGATTGATTGCCAGTACCGCCAGGGTCACTCGCTTGTGGCTCTTGTAACGGCGCGAGGCGAACTGATAACCATGGCTGCGATGAGCCTCGTATACCTTCTCTCCTCGCAACAGGCGCCGGCCCAGGGTAAACGTCGCATCGACCACGAACACGCCCAGCAGAATCAGCCAGGCCCAGAACAGTTGTGATGACTGCCAGGCGGCGACAAGGGTCAGCCCCCCCAGCACGATACCCAGGAAGCCGCTACCGGCGTCCCCCATGAAGATCCGCGCCGGCGGGAAGTTCCAGAACAGGAAGCCGGCAACACAGCCCGCCAGCACCAGCGGGACCCAGATCAACGGTGCAGCCGCCGACAACCCGTAGAGCAGGCAAGCCCCCAGGCAGGCCGTGATTGCCTCGACGCTGGCAAGGCCGTCGATGCCATCCATGAAGTTGTACAGGTTGAGCATCCAGACCAGGTAGAACGCCGCCAGTACATGGCCGACCCAGCCCAGTGACAAGGTCGTGCCGAACACCTGCAGCGGTGGCAGGCCGCCCAGCCAGGCCAGCACCCAGATCGCCGCACAGAAATGCCCAAGCAGGCGCCAGCGTGCGGCGATGTGCCCATGGTCATCCATGAAACCGATGACCGCGACCAGCAGCCCGCCGCCGAACAACGCCACGAGCGCGGCACTGTCCAGCAGGCCCGCCCAGGCCAGCACGGGTTGTGCCAGCAGGAACGCCACCACGATCGCCACGCCACCACCGCGAGGTGTCGGCAGCGTATGGGAACTGCGGGCGTTGGGGATGTCGATGATGCTTCTGGCCAAGGCATAACGGCGCAGCAGCGCCGTCATCGCCAGCGAAAAGACGACAACCAGAAGAAGTAGCCAATAGATCATGAGCGAACAGCGTCCTGATAGTGCCGTGCAGTGGCCGCCAATGCGGCATCCACCTTGACCGGCGGGGTCCATCCCAGCAGTGTGCGGGTCTTGTCTATATTCACCGCCAATGAGCCACACAGGCGCTGCGACAGCGCCTTGCGCCCCAGGCAGGTGGCGCCCAGGGTCAGCACCCAGGCGGGGATAGGCAGCAACCGGGCCGGTTTGCCCAGGGCTGCGGCCATGCGCCGCAACAACTGCGTCGTCGACAGGTCTTCACCATCACTGACCAGGAAAATCTGATTGGCCGCGGCCGGGTGCGCGGCACAGGTCACCACCAGGTCGACCAGGTTGTCCAGCGCAACCAGGCTGCGCTGGTTGGCGATGGCGCCGAACGGCAGCACCATGCCGCGGTCGAGCCAGCGCATCATGGCCAGGAAGTTGGCCTTGACGCCGGGGCCATAGACCAGCACTGGCCGGATGATGACCACTTCGATCCCGCCTTCGCCCGCCAACTGCAGCAACTGCTGCTCGGCCTCGTGCTTGGAAATGCCATAAGGGTCCTGGGGCGCAGCCGCATCATCGGCGCGGTAGGCACTGCCAACTGCCGTGCCTTCGCCATTGACCTTGATCGAGCTGATGAACACGAAGCGCTTGACGCCAGCGGCCACAGCCTGGCGTGCCAGGTTAAGGGTACCTTCGACATTGACCCGGCGAAACGCCGCCAATGGATCCGCTTCGCTGTCGTTCATCACATGCACGCGGGCGGCGCTGTGGATAACCACATCCACCCCGGACAATGCCGCTTGCCACTCGCCATTCACTGCGAAATCACGGCACACCACGGTCTGCGCGGGCGACGGAACATCGGCCGCCTGGTTGCGCACGGCACACACCAGCGAGCCGCAGCCATCAGCCAGCAGACGCCGAGCGATCGCCGAACCGACGAAACCCGTTGCCCCGGTCAGGAAGACCCGTTGAGTCATGCCGGGCACTCAGGCTTTACGCCAGACGGTACGATTGATGTAGTCGGTGTAGCTCAGCACCACACGTACGACCTGCTGCGAAACCGGGCCGCCCTCATAGTCAGGGACCACCGGGATCTGCCGCTGGCCGGACTGGTGCTGGCTGGTGATGACCTTGACCGCTGCCAGCACCGACTCGGCCTTGAGGCCGCTCATGATCAGCGTGCCTTCGTCCATCCCCTCTGGTCGTTCGTGGGCATTGCGCAGGGTCACCGCCGGCAGGTTCAGCAACGAGGCCTCTTCGGTGATGGTGCCGCTATCGGACAGTACACAGAACGCAGCCATCTGCAGCTTGATGTAGTCCAGCAGGCCGAACGGCTTGACGAAGCGGATCAGCGGATGGTCCAGGCTCTCACCCAGGCTTTCCAGGCGCTTGCGGGTACGTGGGTGGGTCGAGACGATCACCGGGTAACCATACTGGTCCACCAGGGCACGCAGGGTGGCCAGGAAGTCGCGCAGGTTGTCCGGGCTGTCCACGTTCTCTTCACGGTGGGCGCTGACGATGAAGAACTTGCCCGCTTCCAGGCCGCTGCGCGCCAGCACGTCGGAGGCTTCGATCTTCGGCATGTAGTACTCGAGCACTTCATGCATATGCGAGCCGGTCTTGATGATGGTTTCCGGGCGGATACCCTCGGCGATCAGGTAACGGCGGGCATGCTCGGTCAACACCATGTTGATGTCGGACAGGTGGTCGAGCACCTTGCGGTTGAGCTCTTCCGGGACACGCTGGTCGAAGCAGCGGTTGCCGGCCTCCATGTGGAACACCGGGATCTTGCGACGCTTGGCCGCGATCACCGCCAGACAGGTATTGGTATCCCCGTAGAGCAGCAGCGCGTCGGGCTGTTCCTGCTCGAATACCGCGTCGGCCTTGGCGATCACCTCGGCGATGGTCTGCGCGGCAGTCTCACCGGCGGCACCGAGGAAATGATCGGGCTTGCGAATTTCCAGGTCGTCGAAGAACACCTGGTTCAGTTCGAAGTCGTAATTCTGCCCGGAATGCACCAGGACATGGTTGACCTGGCGATCGAGCTCGGCGATCACCCGGCTCATCTTGATCAGCTCGGGACGAGTACCGACCAGGGTCATGACCTTAAGCATTCAGTTGCTCCTTGATGTAATCCAGTTTCAACAGCAACTGCTTGACGCCGGGGATATCGAGGCGTTCGGTGTTGTGTGAGGTGTAGTCTTCCAGCTCGGAGATCTTCTCCTCGCCTTCAACGAAGTACTTCTTGTAGTTGAGGTCGCGATTGTCGGCGGGAATGCGGTAGTAGCGCCCCATGTCCTCGGCCTTGGCCATCTCTTCGCGAGAGACCAGCGACTCATAGAGTTTCTCGCCATGCCGGGTACCGATCACCCGCACCTGGCTGTCACTGGCAAACAGCTCCTTCAGGGCCTGTGCGAGATCACCCACGGTCGACGCCGGGGCCTTCTGCACGAACAGGTCGCCCTGCTCGCCGTGCTCGAAGGCATGCAGCACCAGGTCGACGGAGTCTTCAAGCGACATCAGGAAACGGGTCATGGCCGGGTCGGTGACGGTCAGGGGCTCGCCCTTGCGCATCTGCTCGATGAACAGCGGGATCACCGAACCGCGCGAGGCCATGACGTTGCCGTAACGGGTCGAGCAAACCACGGTGCCACCATGGGGGATCATCCGCGACTTGGCCACGACGAGCTTCTCGGCCATCGCCTTGGAAATGCCCATCGCGTTGATCGGGTACACCGCCTTGTCGGTCGACAGCACCACCACACGCTTGACGTCACAGGCAATCGCGGCATTGAGCACGTTTTCGGTGCCGATGACATTGGTGCGCACCGCTTCCATCGGGTAGAACTCACACGAAGGCACCTGCTTGAGGGCCGCAGCGTGGAAGATGTAGTCGACGCCGACCATGGCCTGTTTCAGGCTGTCGCTGTCGCGTACGTCACCGATGTAGAACTTGACCTTGTCATTGGCCAGGGCGATACGCATGTCTTCCTGCTTTTTCTCATCGCGGGAAAAAATGCGGATTTCACGCACATTGGTATCGAGGAAACGCCGCAACACCGTGTGACCGAAGGAGCCGGTACCCCCGGTGATCATCAATACCTTGTTGTCGAACATAGTAGCTTCCCGCTGGTGCGTGCAGGCCTGGGCCTGCACGGAATGAATTGAAACGCTGTGAATAGGATGTCGGCCGCGAACGGGATGTCACTCACCCGCTGAACGAAAGCCGGAACACCTCAACGGTCGGCGTGCATCCGGCGAATCAGCTCCGGCCAGTCCGGCGCGACATAGCCGGTTGCCTCACGAAAACGCGAGCCGTCCAGTGAACGATCGATGACCAAGGCATCGTCGGGGCGGATTTCGATCTGCTTGCCATACCGGCTGGCCACCAGCTGCAACAGCTCGAGCTTGGCGATCGGGGCGGCGGCGACATGGTAGAGGCCGCTGAGGGTTGGGTGCGCAAGTACGAAATCCTTCATCACCCGTGCCAGCTCAACGGTAGGCAGGCCAGAGAAGATCGCCTTGCCGAAGCCGCGCACCGAACCCTCCTGGGACAGGAACCAGTCAACCAGAGCATGGCTGGAACCCAGCTCATGCCCGATGATCGAGGTGCGCAGGGTGATCGCGTTGGGCGCGTCATGCAGCTCACCGATGTACTTGGATTTACCGTACAGGTCTTCAGCGTCGGAAAGGTCGCTTTCCAGGTAATTGCCCTTGCGCCCGGCAAACACGCAATCGGTGCTGACATGAATCAGGCGAGCCCCCGCCAGGTTGCACAGGCGCGCCAGGCGGTGCGGCAGCATGGCGTTGATGGGCAGCGCCGTGAGCGGATCCTTGGCATCGGCCAACTGCTTGATCAGCCCCACGCAGTTGATCACCACGTCGGGGCGGACTTTGCCCAGTACCGCCGCCAGGGCATCCTGGTCGAGGACATCCACACCGCTGATCAGACGATCATGGCTGGCCTGGGGAAAATGACGCAAAGCCGCCTGGCCGCGCAATGTGCCCCAAGTTTCGTGTGCTTGATCTGCACCGAACACGCGAAAAACGGCATTGCCCAGCATGCCGGTTACACCCAGAACCAGAATCTTCATCACATCCCTCAAAAACCGAAGCCGACTCAGCGCCGGCCAGAAAACTGCTTCAACCGTCTCAGCGAACGGCTAGCCAGGTGCAAGGCGAACCGGCGCTCGTCCGCCTGCATGATATACCCACTGAAGAGTATCGTCGGCACGACGATCAACAGCGGCCAGGCGATTACCCGGTGCTCGCCCCAGCACAACCAGGATGCCAGGATGACCAGGGCCAGGCCGACCCCCCACTGACCGATGCGGTGCAACTCCAGGCGTGCGCCGTGGGCGTGCCATAAACGCGCACTCAAGAAGCCCAGGTAGCTGACATAGCCCGCCAGGTAAGCCACGCCGACCCACTCGATACCCAGCGGCAGCAGCATCCAGGCGAGCGACACGAACACCAGGCTCCACAAGCCCTCCGCGAGGGCGAAGCCCTTCATGTCGGCGCGTGCAATCAGGGTGGTCGACATGATCCAGCCCAGTACCCGGACGAAATCCCCCAACAGCACCCAGCGCAGCACATCCAGCGCCGGCATGAACGCCTCGCTGAACAGCAGGTACACCACCAGCGGCTTGAACACGACCAGGCCGACGATCAGCGGCAAGGATAACATCAATGCGAAGTGAAACGCCTTGGATAACGCGGTATGCAACGCTGCGCCCTTGTCGAGCGTGCTCAATACCGGCAGCAGGTAGCTCTGCAGCGACGTCAGGAACAGCGCCAGGTACATGGCGCTGATACTCCAGGCAGCATCGAACTGACCTGCGCCTTCCAGGCCATAGAGCTGGACGGCCCTGGCGCGAATGGCCAGAACACAGCTCAATGTCAGCATCAGCGACAGCAGCGACGGCAGCGCAACGCTGAGGAAGCGCCGCGCGGCATCCCAGCCCGCCCCACTGGGTGCGAGATCGTGCAAGCTGGCCAGATAACCCAGGCGGCGAACATGGATGAATGCGACCACCAGCGCTGGCAACAACCCGCCGCCCACCAGCAGCACCAGAAACGCCGGATAGCCTCGCGTGAACGCAAGCCCTGCGGGCAACGCCACCACGGCGCTCCCCACGCCGGTGAGCAGGTTGATCAGCGCCACCGATCCATATTGCATGTCCGCGGTCAGGACCCCGCGCAGGAAGAACAGCAAAGCCCCGAGCGTGACGGGAATCACCAGCCAGCGCACTGCCGACACATTGGACCCGGCCAAGGTCCAGTTGGCGATAAGCTCGGCTCCCGCGAACACGGCAACGCCCACCAGCAAGCTCGTCAACAGGAAGATATACAGGGTCGACAGGAAGAATCGCTGCCGCGCAGGCCCGCTTTGGCTGCTCAAGCCCTGAACCACGGCGTTCTGCCCGCCGACCGAGGCAACCGACGACAGCACCTGCTGCAGCTGGCGCAGAACCGAATACAGCCCAACCCCCGCCGGCCCGGCCAGAATCGCCAGGAGCTTCATGGCCACCGCACCGAACAAAAGCCCGAAGAACTGACCGCTGGCTGTTTTCAGGGTCGATATTGCCATGCCCGGTTTCATTTGCCGGACTCCTTGCCTGCGGCCTCCCGACTGATGGCATTGCCCAACAATAACGACAGAACCACATAGATGAACAAACCACCGCTGAGCAAGGTTGCCGTGAGCGAGCTCACGGCGGCGACCAGGAAACAGGCGATGCTCGATACCATCAGCACCCGGCTGCCCGACGTGAAAATGCAGGCGGCGCACAAGGTGAAGATCAGGCAATAGACGACGACACCCGGCCAGCCGAAGGCCAGCTTGGCATCGACGAAGAATACCGTGTTGGACGCCCCTTCCCCTCCAGGGGATGGGCCGTACTCGAAAACGTAGACCATCTGTTCCAGCGGCATCTTCGGCTCACCGTGCAGCAGGTGAACCAGACTGATCGAACGCCCCATGGTGGTGTGGCCTTCGAAAATGAGACGCTGGAATGCCAGCCAGTCATAAGCCGTGATGTAGGGCACCCAGATGATACGGTTGAGCAGGAGGGTCAGCTTGCCCGAAACCGTAGCCGGGTCGAACAGATAGGCATCCTGCCGGTACTCCTCGTGCAGGTAATAGGGAAGCAGCGACCGGGCATGATGCCCCATGGCCCGATCGATCGGCATCCCCGGCGGGATCATCATGACTGCGGCCTCCTCATGGGTGGCCAGCTTCACGCTTCCGGCGCCGCTCGGGGTGCTGTTGGCCCCCATCGCCAGAAACGAAACCAGCATGACGCTCGCGATCATGAGCAGCAGGACGCCCGCCAGTGTTTTCCGGCACTTGCCAAAGGCGAAATGGCACAACAGCGGTAGCAGCATGAAGATCGGTGCGGCCTTCTCCATGGCCAAAAGTGAAAGCACGATCAACAATGCCAGCAGGGCATGCCTGAAACGCGCCCTCATCATGAACGCCGCGACCAGAACCAGAGGCATGATGGCGCGCCCAAGTATGAACACTGCATAGCGCAGCAGACTTTGATAGCTCTCGAGCCCGGCAAGAAACTGACTGCGCGAATGGGCAATGTCCATCACGCTGCCGCCTTTGAGCGCTACCAGCAATGGCAACGAGTCTGCCAGCAACGCCGCATAGACCAGCGCACAGGCATAGGCCAATACACTGAGCCCGGCCAACGCCCGCCAATAGGATGAGGAAATTCGGCACCGCGCTGTCAGCGTGCGGGCCAACAGACGATAGAGTCGAGAAAAGAAAGGGTAGCTAAGCCAGTAAATGAGGGAGAAAACAGCGAGCAAGAATAAAAAAGTTTGAGAACCCTCATCCCTGAATAAAAAGTGCCCCAGACAGGCTGCAGGCAAATAGATAAGCAATATTAAATAAACCGGTAAAGCCCTGAAATCCCACATAAGACTCATAATCGTAAATATCCCCATTTGCGCACGACCGGTGCCAGCCTGATGAACTTCAAGGCTCGGTATCCGATGGCAATCCATTGACTCATGACAGAATCTCCACGAGTCGCTTCACTTGAGCGTCCATATCGAAATGCACGTTGAAATACTTCCTGCCCGAGCGCCCCATTTGTTCACGCTCGTCTTTATCCATGGCCCTCATCCGCCGCAGGTTGCTCACCAGTGGCTCTGCCTGCTCGGCGGCCGAGACCATGCCGGCGCCCGCTTCGATCACGACCTTGGCGCCCTCACCATTAAGGCTGGCTACGATTGGCCTGCCAGCAGCCAGGTAAGCCTGGATCTTGCTCGGCACCGTCTGGGCGAAGATCTCCTGATCGCTGAGTGACACCAGCAATACAGCCGATCGCTCGAAGATTGCCGGCATCGACTCCATGGGGAAACGCCCGGGCAACACCAGGTTATCCAGCCCCAGTGCCTCTTTTTGCGACTGCAGCCAGGCCAGCCGACTGCCGCTGCCCACCAGCACCAGCCGCACATCCGGGTCATCTCGCAACTGAACGGCGGCCTCAACCAGCGTATCCAGGGCCTGGGCGGTACCGAGATTGCCAGCGAAGACCACACAGAAATGCTTGGCCAGCACATCGACCAGAGGCTCGGGCAGAACGGTCGCCGCCACCTCGGTGCGTGAATCCATCGAGTTGGGGTAGTAAACAATCTTCTCCAGCGGGGCATAACGCGAAACAGGCTCGACAAAGGCCCGAGACTGAACCAGCAGCGTATCGCAACAACGGTAGATGCCCCGCACCAGCCAGCCAACCATGCGCAACGCCGCAGCATTCTTGACAAACCCCGTGGCTGCCAGGCTCTCCGGCCACAGATCCTGCACCCACAATGCCAGCCTGGCGCCCTTGATCCACTTCAGCGGTATCGCTGGAATGGCCTGGAGAATGGGCGACGGCGCAAACACCAGAATCGCGTCGAACTGGCGCTTGCGCAGCAACCAGGGGAGGCAGAACAGCCCCGCCAGGACGAACGACAGGTAGTTGAGAATGAGGTTCTTCGCCCCTCCCGCCCCCCGAGGCCACAGCGGTACGCGTACGACATCTACACGGTCGAGGTAGCGTTCGCGCTGCGTGCCTCCCGCCTGGTAGCCCTCGAAGATGTCGCCATCCGGATAGTTGGGCTTGCCGGTTGCCACAACCACTTCATGCCCCTGCTCGTCGAGGGTGCGCACGATGTCGTTGATGATGAAACTTTCAGGCCAGAAATATTGCGAAAGAACGAGGATCTTCATGGGGCGCCAGGAAACTCAGTCAAATAGCCGGGAAACATGCTGTGCAATTGCAAGGCTTGCTGTTAGCCCGGGTGATTCAATTCCGTAAAGATTAACCAACCCAGGCAAACCATGTACTTCTGGCCCCTGGATCATGAAGTCGGCAGCTGGCTGGCCTGGAGCGGAAAGTTTAGGCCTTATCCCGCTGTATCCGGGAGATAGCTTTGTCTTATCAATAGATGGGAAATATCTCTTGATAGCGTGGGAAAATTCCTCGCAAAGAGACTCATCCACCCGATAGTCCAACGACTGCGTCCAGGCGACATCGGGCCCGAAACGCACTTGCCCGCCAAGATCAAGGGTAGCGTGCACGCCGAGGCCTGCCGTGTTGGCCTCAGGCATTGGATAGACCAAGTGGTTGAATGGCGCGCGACCAGCGTAGGAGAAGTATCGCCCCTGGCACCAATAGGTGGCAGGCACATGCTCAGACGCCAGCCCTTCGATCACCTCGGCCAGCTTGCTGGCGAACAGCCCGGCCGCATTGATCACCCTGCGCGCCGTGAGGCTGAAGGGTTCGCCACAGCTCACCCCCTCGACAACCCAGCCTTCGGCCGAGGGCGCCATGCGCGTGACCCGCGTCTCCAGCGCAAGATCCGCGCCATGGGCCTGCGCTTCGGCCAACAATGACTCCATGAAACCATGGCTGTCGATGATCCCGGTTTCCGGCGAAAACAGCGCAGCCACACCGGTGACGGCAGGCTCCATCTCACGCAGGCGGGCCCGCGACACGTCTTGCAGGCTTTCCACGCCCGAACGCCGGGCATTGAGCTGCAATGCCTCGAGCGCAGCGATTTCTGCTTCACTCACCGCGACCAGCAGCTTGCCGATTCGGCGGTGGCTCACCCCGCGCTCCTCGCACCAGCGGTAAAGCAGTTCGCGCCCTTCGACGCACAGGCGCGCCTTCAGCGACCCCGGCGCATAGTAGATGCCGGCGTGGATGACTTCGGAGTTGCGGCTGGAGGTATGCTCGCCAATCCTGCACTCCTGCTCGACCAGCATGACGCTGTTGCCCTGGCGGGCCATCTGCGCGGCGCAGGCCAGGCCGATGACGCCCGCGCCAATGACCATGCAATCGATATCTGTCATTTACTTTTGTCCGGTTCCGGGCTCGAAGGGTATGGCACGAGTTGCAGGTACAGCTGATGCACTCGCTCGGCGTTGGGCAGGATCGCGAAGTTGTCCTGAGCCCACTGCCGAGCCTGGCGCCCCAAGTTCAGGCGAAGCGCCTCGTCTTCGACCAGGCGCTGCAAGGCATCGGCCAATAATTCAGGGTCGGGCCGGGCAATGGCCAGGCCGGTCACTTCGTGGATGATCGCGTCCGCCACTGGGTTGGCGACTGCCACCACGCTGGGAATCGAGTAGAACGCCGCCTCGAAAACCGGCCGACCGGCCGCATCCAGGTGCGATGGGAAACACAGGATGTCGAGCTGCGGATAGAGGGTCCGCACATCACCCACGAAGCCCAGCAGCCGGACATGCTCATGCAGCCCATGCTGGTCGACAAGACGCTCGAGGTCAGCACGCACATCACGGGCAAAACCCAACCGCGCGAGCACCCATGCCTTGAGCCCTGACAGCTCTCGAGCATTCTCACCGGCGATGAGGCACTGCAGCCTGACACCCCGTTGCTTGAGTATGCGCATGGCCTCCACCAGCTCGTAGACCCCCTTGAGCGCGATCAACACCCCCAGGAACCCCACGCTCACGGGCTGCGCGGCTGCCCGCGCAACGGGGCCAGCGACAGGGCCATCGATACCCAGGCCATTGTGCACTACCGTGACCGGCAGGCGCGGGTCCAGCGTCGCCGCCACGGTATGGTCGATGGCAACCACGGCATCGGCGAATCGATGCAGCCAGCCGTTGATGATCCGGGTACGCAGATCCGACCCCGGGGCCCGTTGCAGTGAGCGTACGTGAACCACCATTGGCACCCGCAGCAAACGCTTGGCCAGCAGGGCCAGCGGCAACAACGTGATTTCGTTGACATGCAGCAGGTCGAATCGCTCGCGGCGCAGGCGCCAGATCGCTGCCAGCGAGAACGGCAGCAACAGCAGTTCACGCAGCAGGATGATCCAGCGCAGCCGGCGATAATGACCGTAACGGGTATTGTCGAACTGGCTAAGCCCCTTGACGGTTCGAACAGACATGCCGGCCTTGGAGAATGCCGGCACGGCGCTCCCCCCCGGTGTCAGCACGGTACCCTGAACGCCCATCGACCTCAGGCAGGTGAACAGCTCGATCAAACTCTTGGAGGCGCCACCAAAGGCGCCCGCCGGGTGCAGAAACAGCACCTTCATGCCATCCCCCTCAAATGCCGCTCCTTCTCGCACCTGCACGCCGAAACCCGCAGGTTTCGGCGTCTGCTTTGATTGGTTTGCCGCCCATGCACGCGGCTTCAGGCCAGGCGTGCCACTTCCGACAACAGTCGTTCGCCGTCGCGTTCGTAGTTCAACTCGGCCGCAGCGGCATGGGAAGCCTGCTTGAAGGCCGTCACAGCCTCGGCATCCAGTTGCTGCAGCGACGCGGCCAGGGACCTGGCCGCAAAGGAATCGGCGACGACCCCGCACTCATAGGCCCGCAAGAGGTTCGCCATTTCTGGCGAAGGGCCGATCGCCACGCCCAGGCAAGCCTGCACGAACTCGAAGAACTTGTTGGGCAGCGCATGCTCGTAGTTGAAGTTGACGGGCGGCAGCAAGAACACCCCCATGTCATAGCCATTGAGGTGCTGGCAGATTTCAGGCATCGGCACAGGCGGGATGAATCGAATGCGCGAATCGCCCTTCGCCGCTTCGCGCAACTCCAGCAGGTAGGCCGGGTCGCTGTCCATCAGCATGAAATCCAGGCTGAAGCGCTGATCCAGGTAGCCCATCATCTCGATCATCACGGCGAGGTGACGCGAACGAATGGCGGCACCATGGTGGATAAGGCGGATGCGCCCCTCCTCCACCGGAGTCGGCGCCAAGCGCTGATGAACGGGCGCGTTGTGGATCACCAGGGGCTTGACCCCATAAACCCGCGCGTACTCATCGGCAATCCCACGGCAAACCGTGGTCATCGAGGCCGCACGTGGCAGGTAGCGGGCGCAGAGGTCATTGATGTAGCGACCGAACAGCATCCGCCACAAGCGCTTGTCCTCGAACTCACGGGGGGAGTACTCGTGCGCGTCGACCATGACCGGTGCCTCGCCCGCCAGCCTGAACGCCAGTGGCGCACTGGACACATCGTTGGCGATGACCAGGTCGAACTTTTCTGCTCCAAGCTGAGCAATGGCGCTGCGTACCTGCTGCTGGTTCCAGTAATAGCTGTCGAAAGCGCCGAGCATCAATTTGGCGGCCCAGAACGCCTTGCGCACGATACTGGCGGGCGAACGCTCAAGCGCAACAAACTGGATGTCGGCGTCCGGACGCGGGCCATAGCCCGCCACCGTCAACCGATAGTCGCCCTCAAGCAGGCGCACCTGCCGCATGACCCGCGGATCGCTGTGGATGGCGGAAAATGAAATGATCAATATGCGCTTCAAGATAAAGCCTTAGTGGTGCATCACTCGATGAAATGCTGGTGCCAGCGGCTGAAGTTGATCCAGCGCCATACCTGCCAGGAAAACGGCTTCTTGCCGGCCATGATCAGCTCGAACTCTTGCAGGGCCTGCGCCTGATCGAAAAACGGCAGCCGCAGGTCGTGGCTCAGCCAACCGCGAACCGTGTCGAGCATCGAGCCCAACCAGACCTGCTCCGGCGTGGCGAACCCGATCTTGTCACGCCGATCCAGCACATCATCGGGCACGATACCGCGCATGGCGGCACGGAACACGGACTTGGTCTCGCCCTGTGGCGAAATCAGGTACGACTCCGGCAACGAAAGCATCAGGTCGACCATGCCCGTGGTGAGGAACGGTACACGGCTTTCCACGGAAAAGCGCATCGAGTTGCGGTCACCATGGCGCAGCAACGCCGGCAAGCCACGCTTGGTCAGCGACAACCCCAGCTCAGCCATAAGGCGTCGGCCACGGGCAGTCACTTCGGCGCGCTGATGCGGGAAGCGCAGCTCGATCCCCCGCTCTGCCAGCGGCTCGTTGCGAATCCAGGAAGGCAATGCGCCCATGCCGTTCAGCGAGCGCAGGGCCTGGTACAACGAACCCTGAGTCATTTCGGCAACGCAACGCTTGGCGCCGCCCATGCGGCTGCGGCCGGGCCACTGCGACCACTGGTCGAGGAAACGCCAGGCTTGCCCCAACTGCCCTTTTTCCACCAGGCTGCGCAAGCGCTGCCCCGGGTAGCCGCTGTAGCCGGCCGCCATTTCATCCGCGCCCTGCCCGTCCAGCGTGACGGTCACACCTTGCTCCTTGGCCAGCTGGAACACCCGGTACTGCGCATAGATGCTGGTACTGCCGAAGGGCTCGCCCTGGGCGAGGATCATGTCGTCCAGGTCGCGGGCAAGCTCCTCGGCGCTGACCACCACTTTGTGCGGCACGGCGCCGACGTGTTCATTGACCCGATCGACCCAGACTTCCTCGCTGACTTCACTGCCGCGGGCGATGTAGCTGAAGGTATTGATCGGCAGGTCCGGCTCGACGTGGCGCATCGCGCAGACCACCGCAGAGGAGTCGATACCACCGGAAAGGGCCGCACCTATGGCAACGTCGCTGCGCAGATGCAGGCGAATGCTGGAGAGGAATTCTTCGCGAACCTTCTCGGCCGCATCGGCAAAGCTCAGGTCATGACGCTCGTCAATGGTCGGGCGCCACCAGCACTGCGGCTCGCCAAGCGCGCCCGACTTGAGGTCGACGCGCATGATATGGCCTGGCAGCAGTTGCGAGACACCGTCAAAGAAGGTCTGCGGGCAACTGTCGTAGTCGCCGTGCACGAGGTAATCGTAAGAGCGCTGCCAGTTCAGCTGCGCCTTGTCGCGCTTCAGGGCCTTGATGGCCGGCAGTTCCGAGGCGAACAGGAAACTCCCCTGCTCCACGGCATAAAAGAACGGCTTGATGCCGAACGGGTCGCGCACGCAGGTCAAGGTGCCGGCATTACGGTCCAGGACGACGAAGGCGAACATGCCCACCAGCCGGTCGAGGCATGCAGCCCCCCAGGTGCGCCAGGCGGCCAGCAGCACCTCGGTATCGGAGTCCGACTTGAAGGCCTGGCCTGCCGCCTGCAGCTCGGCGCGCAGCTCGCGGTAGTTGTAGATCTCGCCATTGAATACGATCGACATCGACTGGTCGTCCGTGGTCATCGGCTGATGGCCGCCGGAACTCAGGTCGATGATCGACAGGCGCGTATGGCCCAGCGCCACATTGGCACCCGCGCAGGCATACAGCTCCCGGCCATTGTCGTTCGGGCCACGAAAACGCAGGGTATGCAGCGCCTCGTCAACTTTGCCCACGGGCACCGAAGCCCCGTCAAACCAGGCACCACCTAAAATTCCACACATGCAAACTTATCTCGTAAGGGCGTCAGCCAGACGCTTGAAATCGGAATACACCGTCTCGGCGCAGTAACGTTGCGCAGCCACAGCGGAAGCCTGCTTCATCGACATGATCGTTGCCTTGTCCAGCGCGTTGAGCGCCTGGGCCAGGGCCGCCGAGGAAAAGTCCTCGGCCACTACCCCAACCTCTGTCGAACGCACCAGCCTGGCCATTTCGTGACTCGGCGAAACAGCGATCGCCAGCCGTGCCTGCATGAATTCGAACAGTTTGTTGGGCAGTGCGTACTTGTAGTTGATTGCCTCGGGCTCCAGCAGGAACACCCCGATGTCGTAGTCCCGATTGAGCACCTGAGGGATCGACGGCATCGGCACAGGCTCGCGGAACCGGATGCGCTCACCAGCGTAGGTTTCTCTCAGCCACTGGCAGTAGGCGCTGTCCGACTCGACCAGCATGAAATCGAATTCGAAACGCTCATCGAGCTGCAACGCAGCCTCGGCCATCAACTCCAGCTTGCGGCTGGGACAGCCCAGGCCATGGTGAATCAGGCGGATCTTCTCCCCGACCTGCTGAGGGGCGGCCTCTATGTAGCTGGGGCAGTTCATCAGAACATCGGGCAAGGTCGCAAGGAACTCTTGACGATAGAGTTCCGCGATGGAGTCACACACCGTCAGTACATGGTTGGCCCTGGGCAGGAATCGACGGCACAGGTAGCGCGGATAGCCTTTCCAGAACAGGTTCCATTTCCAGCCGGAAAGCTGCTCGCCCGGCGCAAACTCGTGCATGTCCGCCACCACTGGCACCTGCTGCCCGGACAACGAGAACGCCACCGGCAACGCCGAAGCGTCATTGGCGATGATCAGGTCGAACTGCTGCCCCTTGAGGCGTTGCAAGGCCGCGCGCTTGTCGGTGTCCAGCCAGAAAACCGCAGCATAGAGCCTGAACAGCAGACACAGGGCCTTGGCCATTTTTTTCGGCAGGCTTGAACGGCCGGGCTCCGGAATCTCGACATGCTCATCGCCATATCCTGGCGCACCGCCGTAACCGGCAGTGACCACTCGGAACTGGCCCTCGAGGGCCTGCGCATGCCGGCGCACGCGAGGGTCGCGCTGCAAATTGGAGAAACTCAGTATCAGAACGGTTTTCATGGTTGCTCGAATCTGCTCACTTCGATCGCGTGTTGATAGAAGCCAAATAGTCGTCGGCCACCAAAGCGGCGATCTGCTTCGGATCGTGCCACCGTTCGACATAGGCGCGGCTCCTCTGCGCCAGGTCGACCAACGCCTCCCGCGGCATGCCCAGCACTTCACGCAAGCGATCCTTGACGGTGAAAGGGTTGGCATTGATGAACGGCAGGTCCGCACGCATCTGCTCCGGGATGAAGTGCAGGTCTTCTTCGCGCAGATAAACCAGCACGGGCTTGCCCAACGCCATCAACTCAACGGCCAGGCCGCCATACCACCCGGCGAACAATTGGTCGATCAGCACATCTGCTTGCTCATAGCGGGTTCTCGCCTCAGCCTGCGACAGCCCTTCGACCAGTATCAATTCGAACGCAAAACCCTCTTCCTTGAGCGCCTCCAGGGCCTCGAGGATGAGGTCGGTACCTTTGACACGCCGATGCGTCGGCGCATGGACAATCCGCAGTGGCCGATCACTGCGCAGCCCTTCATAACTGGCCTTCCAGTCACTGAAATCGACGTGGGAGTAAGGCACGAACTTCGCGTCCGCCGGCAGCACATTGAGCAGGTCCGGGTTCAACGCGTACACCTGCTCACAATGCTTGGCGAGGTAGGCGATATTGCGTTGCTTGAAGGCGTCCGAGCGTGCCGAGTAATACCCCTCGTCCACCTGGGAAGCAATGCTGATTGGATAATGCGCCTGGCAATACCCACCCTGGCGGGCATCGTCGCCCTGGTAGGTAACGAACAAGCGCTTGCCGAACAACTTGAACAGCGACACTTCGAAGGACTGCAGCCCCCGCAGGTAGGCGGAATAGATGAAGCGCTTCAACGACTGTTTGTTGATGCCCGCGCGCGGCCACTCGATCACATTGGCAGTGGCGATCGTGACACCGGCATTGTAGTGAATGACGTCATACTTCCACAGGCACGAAACGATGAACCAGAAGCGCCGCCACTCGCACCTGAAAAAGCCCACGGGCGAAGGCACCAGCACTTTATCCACCGCGTAGGCCAGGTAATTCTGCGAGATGATGCAGCACGTGCTGTCCCAGCCCAGGCGCTTCAGCTCACGGCTCAACGCAGGCGGGTTCCCGCCCACTGCGGTGGGGGCGTGCAATACGCGAATCTTTTTCATCACAGTAGCTCTTTCAAGCCCTCTTGCAGTGACACCTGCGGCGCCCAACCCAGGGCCTTGAGCGCCGAGATGTCAGCCACCAGGCCGCTCGCTTCGCCTGCTGCAGACTCGAATGCCGGGACGGTTCCAACGATTGACCCGATCTGACCGGCCAGCTGCTTCAATGAAACCACTTCGTTCCCCGCCACGTTGAACGTGTTGCTGCCCTTGGTGCTGATGACAGACTCCAGGGCACGCACCGCATCAGCGACATGCACCGGGTTGATCATCAGGCCTTCTTCGCCTTGCAGCTGAACAGGGTTGCCGGCACGGACGTTGTCCACCAGCCGCGGCAGCAGCATGGAGCGCCGCTGCCCCTCGCCATACATGAAGAAGAAGCGAAGAATCGAGACATCCATCGACGACACGTAACTCTTCACCAACAGTTCACCACACAGCTTACTGGCCAGGTAATAGCCAAGGCTGCCGTGGGAAACGATGGGCGAATTTTCATTGACCTGGGACTTGGCACTTTCATAGATACCGCCCGACGACGCATAGACAAAATGTTTACACCCGGCAGTCCGCGCATATTCGAGCAGACGCGCGGTAGAAGCGACGTTGACATTGAATATGTTCATCGCTTGCTCAGGGAATTCGCGAAAACGCGAAGACTGCGATAAATGAATAACCACATCGACCTGCGCCGGGAACTCGGCGCAATCGAAATGGCTGGAAAAGTCAGAAGTAATATAGTTGACACCTGCCACCGGAACTTCCGGCGAGCGATGGCTAAGCGCGTACACGTCGTTCGCAGCACTCAGCACCTTCACGGCCCGGCCGCCCAGCAAGCCACTGGCTCCGGTGATCAGAATTTTCTTATTTGAAAGCATGTAGATATCTCTTTACCGGAGAAACAACAATAATAAAAGCAAGGAACCCGAACACCAGCAAGAACTTCACAAACACGTATTGCCATGCAGCGAAATTAACATACAACAACAAAGAAACAGCAAACATCATCATAAAGCAAATGACCGCCACTATCAACCTGGACCATACTATCGGCAAGGGGTGGAGGCGCTGGGTAAAGTACAAGTAAGAAGAACTCAGGAACAGGTAAACAACAAAGGTCGACCACGCCGCACCCACCCCACCCCATAATGGAATGAGGAAATAGTTCAAACCGGCACACAATGCAACGGCCGCCCAGGACAATCGCGCAAACAAGTGCGTCTTACGTTCGAGGGAGATACCGATTGCAGTAACTTGTGTGGCCGCTTGCAAGGCCACGCCAAATACCAGGATGACAAAAGGCAATACCGCGCCCACATAAGTGTCGCCCACCGTCAACTGGACGATTTCCTTGGAAAACACGGACAGTGCAAATGCAAGGAAGCCCATGCACAGTATCAGCGCATTCAACACCAGGTAATAGACTTCGCGGTAACCCTCGGGCTTGTCATGCTTCAACTTCAGCGCAAACGGGCTCCACGCCTGCCCGAATGCCATCGAAACAAACAACAGGATGGAAGCGAATCGACTGGCTACCGAGAAAATACCGGTGTCCTCCACCGAGGACATCAGAGTCAGCATCCAGCGATCGATAGCGCCAAATACCCAGTAGGCCAACCCGACGAAGATGAACGGGTAGCCAAAACGGAGCATTTCAACGGCCAGTTGCTTGTCGAACACCAGGCCGACATCGCGCCTGACCAGATACAAGCCCAGCGGCATCACCAGCACCATGGAGCAGACCTGGGCGATCAGCAGCCCTGGGACACCCGCGCCAAAATACAACACCGCGCAAACACCGAGGATGCTTGTCAGCCCCTTGGATGTCAGGGCGACAGAGAAGAAGCTCCAAGGCGAAAAATGCAGCCGCGTGGTGTCCTGCAGGTATTGCACCCATTGGCCCGTCAGAATCAGCAGGACACAGGCCAACCCGCCCCAGGCACCAAGGGGAGAGACCAGGCCAAACTGCTCAACCGCCAGGTAATAACCGAAGAGGTAGAGCAGCAGAAAGCACAAGCCCAGGCCAATCTGGATGTACAACCCCGTGCTGATCACGTCGCGCTGGCGCTCGCGTGACGTATCGCCTTCCCAGTAATAACGCTGGGCCGCGCCATTGATGCCGCAGCCCACGAAAAGACCAAAAATGGAGACCAGGGTAAAGGCCAGTTCGAGCAGACCAAAGGCTGCGGGATTCAGCGCTTTTGCCAATACCGGGAAGGTCAGAAAGGCAATGATTTTTGAAACGAAATCGGCCCCGCCGTAAATCGCAACGGACTTGATGAACTTCACCTAAGGCCGCTCCAGATAAAAGTTCATCAAATCTTCAGTGCGGTTGCGATCACAGATGGCCGCCCACAGTTGCGCCAATGCCTCAACGCTATGGAAGGTTTCGACATACTGGCGAGAAGCCGAAGACAGCTGCTCATGGTCGTGCATGGCACGCAGGATCGCTGCCTTGATACTGGCAACCGTCCGCTCGCACGAGACGATGGGGCAGTGGTTCAGGTACGAATAGATCTCGAAGACCTCTGCCACCTCCTTGCTGATATGGGCGACCACCGGAATGCCGCATGCCATGCCTTCCATGGCACTCAAGGCATAGCCGCCACCGATCACCTGGTCGATCAACAGGTGCGAAGCATGAAGCTGCCTGATCACATCTTCATTGGAACTGCGTTCGATCAGCGACAACCGGACACTCACCCCTTCCGCCTGCAATTCGTCGATCGCCTGGAGAATCAGGTGAGTGCCCTTCACACCTCGGTGATTGGGGGAATGGGCAACCGTGAACACATCATGCTTGACCACTCCCGGCTTCAGGCGATCGACCTTCTCGAGATCGATCGGGTAATAGTGAACGGGCAATACGTCCCACTTCAGCAGGTTGAAGGTATGGCTGATGCACCCCACTACCACATCCGAAGCCCCGGTCAAACGCTCCACATTCCGGCGAACTTTCGCTTCGCGCTGGACAGTATTCGGGTAACTGAGCATCAAGGCATGGCGCAGCGTCAGATCGGAGACTTTCTGATATTCCATGGCGTCAGCGCCGTAGGGCATGACGACGAACCGGGCACCCACCAGCCGCCGAACCAGGCCGGGGCAATACCTCAAGAAGCCGAAGAAACAATCGAAGGAGTCAAAGTAGTAGACCCAAACCGAAGCCGACACGACCTTTCTGTAAAAGGCCAGGGGCGCCGGCGCGACCATGTCAAAGTCGCTGGCTTTGTTGATGGCGTAGACGCCCGGCACGATTACTGTGGTGGCATAACCGCCGCGACGAATCGCATGCCCCACATAGGCCAGCGAAATGATCGGGTGGCCAAACAGAACCACTTCACGCTCGCCCGATTTAGCGCGAACACGTCGCTCGAGCAGCGCCCACAGGAACAGCATGTCTTTCTTGGCAAGGCTCAGGTAGAGCCTTAGCTTACTTATCATATTCAAAGCGCACGTCATCATCAGTAATCACAACCCTGCCAATCTGCCTGGCAGGTACACCGGCAATGATGGAACAGTCACCAAAGCTCTTCGTCACCACACTGCCTGCGCCCACCAGGCAGGAACGCCCCAGAATGACACCTTTGGTGATCACGCTGGAGCTGCCGATGAAGCAACCATCACCGATCTCGGTCCTGGCATATTCGTAGGGGTGACGCCCCATGCTCAGCGCCCATTTGGCCGTGTCATGGGTGAGGATGTGGCAGGCAGCGGAAATGGAACAGTTGCGGCCGATCTTCAATCCAACCGTCCCGCCATCCAGCGAACAGAAAGGGCCGATCCACGAATCCTGGCCAATCTCCACGTCACCGCTGACGGTGGTTGAATTGTAAACAGTGACATTCGAACCGGCGCCCGCGCAAAACTCGCCGCGCTCTTTCCATGGCATCACGTCTTCATACCAAGGGTTCACCCGGTTGTAGGTACCCTTGGTGTGCTCACGCAGGCAGGTGGCCAGCTTTCGCAGCTCGAGCAACAAAGTGTCGTTCAGACCTTCAGCCATGCATCACCCCCTATGAAGTCCATCGCCGGGCTGTTATCCAGCGCAACCTGGCACGCCGACGCCACAGGCATGCCACTCAGGCGGGCACGCGCCATCGCTTCCCCTACTTTCAAACCGCCCGCGTAGAGCAGCAGAACCGGGTATTCGCCGAGCGCATAAGGCTGGTAGGTCATGAAACCGAATGGCTGGATCAAGGTGGGGTAGTAGTGCAAACCCGATGCCGCAAGCTCGGCCCCATCGACATTGCCTGCGATCACGCCAATGGCGAGCTCTGGATTCAATTGCGCCACGGCGCCAAGGTCCAGATAGCCCCCCTCGCCCAGCAACTTGTGCCCGTGCATGTGCTCGGCCAACAGGATCACGTCGACCCGCTTGCCTTCTTTGTCGAAATAGGCCTGCAGGTCTTCATAGCGATAGTCGCTCTCGTCAGTGGACGAGAACCACACGACATCCATCTCCAGCGCCCGCAGTTGCTCGGCGATGACCTTGCCCGGCGACGGCGAATTGCCGAGGACGAGCACACGCGTGCCAAAGCCTTCGTAACCCAGCTCATAGATGAGCTTGAGTGCCAGATGCCCGCAGACGGGCATCATGTTGCAATCCGGGTGATGCTCATTGGTGCCCAAGGTCAGGATGTCCTGGGCCTTGCAGAAATCGAGATCGAAATCAGAACTGCGGAACTCCCAGGTTTCCCACATCAGTGGAATGACCGCAGTCGGCTTCAGGGCCCCAATCAGGTCCTTGTCGATCGGCCGCACGAAACCACTGTTGGTGACGATGTCCGCCTGCCCCAGCGCCACGTGGTCCCGCGACGCCGTATAGCTGATACGGTCACCCACACCGCAAAAGTCGGCGAGCGCCTGGGTGTTGGCAATCACATCGCTGGCCATGCCATAGCGAGAGTCGCGCGCCTGTGCGACCACCTGGGCACCCGCCAGGGCAGCCAGTACCGGCGATGCCAGGTAGGAGCCGGAAGCCGCCTCGGTGTAGACGGTGAGCCCACTCAGATCAAGGCGCAGGTCTTCGATCAGACGCAGCGCGTTTTTTTTTAGCCGTGCATGGGTAGCATGGGATTTCATGGGTATTTCCTTACGCGCAGAAGTCAGACATGTGGCCGCCGCCGCCGTTGTTTTTCAGCAGGCGCAGAAGTGCCTCGAAACTGCTGCCCACACCTTCTCCAGGGTGGCGCACCGTAGTGAGTTGCTCAGGCTCGGCTGCCCCCGAGAAGATCAGCCCCTTGCGCGACTCGTAGTACGAAAAGTCCGGTGAGTTCAGAAATACATGTATCGGGTGGAACATGAACACCTTCACCCCCGTCGCAGCAGGCTGCGGCAGGGTGAAATTCGCCTGGTTCGCCGCCAACTGGTAGTCGTCGGACCAATAGACCGGGACTCGCACCACTCGGCCAGCGGCCGTTTCGAACACGAAGGGTTCGATCGTTTCCACCCCGGGCATGAACAGACTGCTGTCGACGCCGATATCGGCAGAACGGCAGAACGCGGCCATGATCTCGCCGTTCATGCACAGCGAATGGGCTCTGACACTGCGCGCCTTCGGCAGCATGTCGCGGCAGAACGCCACGACGTCTGCAACGCTCTCCCCGTGCGAACTGCCCTTGAGGAAGTTCGGGTGGATGCCCAGCTCGAAATGCGCCGGATGCTGGGCCAGGCGCTCGATTGCAGGGGACCAGTGGGTAACGAACCAGGTAGCCTTCACGCCTTGTGCAAGGATCAGCTCGGCAACATGGTCAATAACGGCATCGGGCGCCCAGTCCACATCCAGTGTCAGGTGCAACGGGTTAGCCATGATAATCCCTCACCGCGATGCCGAAGCCGGCCTTGCCATTCGCATTGCCCGAATACAGCAGGTAGATTTTCCCGCCCTCGATGAACACCGAAGGGTAGGCCCGGCTTTCCGAGTCCCACGCTTCGTTGTCCCCGCCCTCCAGATTGACGGCACCTTTACGCTGCCATTGGCAGCCATCATCGGACTCGGCGTGGAACAGGCCGTAGCCCTTGCTGTTCTGGGCGGCTGCGGCGCTGGCGCAGAAGATCATGTGGTACTTGCCATTCTCCTGCCAGACCGCGGGAGAGGCGATGTTGGTCTCGCCAGGCTCGAAGTCGATCGCGACCCGGCCATCACGCTGCCAGGTCACGCCATCGGCGGACTCGGCATACTTGATGTGATAGCGGGATACCGACGCGCTGTCCCAGCCGATACCCGACAGGTACCACATGCGGAACAGCCCGTCGCGCTCAAGCACGCAGGGCGTGGAGGTCATCCAGGGATCATGCTCGCTACGCCCCAGGACGGGCGCTTTGAACAGCCGGGCAAGCTCGCCATCGGCAGTCAGGCCGGCCAGGCCGACCGACATGTAGTAAAGGCCGTCCTCGCCATTGCTACGCCCCATGTAGTACATGCAGTCCTGGCCGTTGACCTTGAGGATCGGCCCGGGGTAGACGCCGTTGTCATCGAACATCCCCCTCGCCCCATGCGTGAGCTGGGGGGCGTCGGACAACTGCAAGACCGCCGTCGGTTGCTCAAGGTCGATCAGCAGCGAACCCACGCTGGGATGGCCGCTGGTGTTCCTTGTGCCGAAGTAGATACGGTAACGGCGTTCGTCGATGCGATACGGCACCGGGCACGCGGTATGACTGTTCATCCACTCGAACTGGCCAGAGGCAGTGAAAATCCTGCCAATCCTTTGCCAGTTCATTTCTTCACCACAATGGTCCATTCCCACAGGTCGTAATCGTGCAGCAGAGCCACTTTGCGCGAGAAGTGCTTCTTGCAGTAGTCGAACCACTCGACCGACTTGCCGTAGAACAAGTGCGGTTCTTCCCAGTCGACATAGGAGGTCAGCAAGTTGAAGGCGAAGCCTTTCGAGCTGTGCTTGTCGAGCGTGTGGAGGCTTTCCTTGATGTACGCTTCCCACTCTTCATAAGAGGCATCGAAGCGCACATTGTAGGTACCCGAAACGAACGAGTAGTCCGCCAGGCTGGTCACTTCCTTGGCGAGACGCAGGTCGATCTTGTCGGCTGGGTGCACCGACAGGCGCTTGGCCGCGGCATCGAGCATCTCCTGGCTGATGTCATAGCCGTGGTAGCAGGACACTTCGCAGCCCAGGTCCTTTTCCAGGAAATCCAGAATGGAGCCGTAACCACAACCCAGGTCGTTGATGGAAAACGGCTCGCCTGCAGCATCGAGCACGGCCGCCAATTTGGAGAAGCGCAGTTTCTGGCACGCTTCGGTGTTCCAGCCCACCGAACGCGAATCCTCACCCATCTTGCGCAGGTTATCGGAATACATCGCTTCAATTTGTTTGAGTTGCGAATCGACAGCCATCAGAAACCAATCTCCTCAGAGTTCAACTTGTGCGCACGGGTGCGCTCCTCAATGTAAACCTCTTTGGGTTTCGTGTTTTTCATCAACAAGGCGCCGGCACCGATCAAGGTTTCGTCGGCAATCTTCAGGCTGTCCCTGAGCGTTGCGTTGACGCCGATGAACACGTGATCGCCGATCACGCAGGACCCGGAAATCACGACATGGGAACTGATGAAGTTGTGGTGCCCGATCGTGCTGTGGTGGCCAATGTGATTGCCACTCCACAGCATGGTGTTGCTGCCGATGGAGACATAGGGCTGCAAGGTATTGTCTTCAAAGATGAAGACATTGTCGCCCAAGGTATTGGAACTCCAGACTTTGACGCTGGGGTGCACGAACGTCGCACAGCGGTAGCCCGCCGCAACCATCTCCTCGTACACCCGTCGACGCACGTGGTTCATCTTCGCGTAGCCAATGGCCACGAACACCTCGACCTCGGCGGCAGGGTAAAGGCCGGGCAGATCCTCGACCGCGACCAGTGGCAACCCGTAAATCGCTTCGGCGTTCCGGTACTCACGGTGGCAGGCGTAGGCAACAACCTGATAGTCGGAGAACTCATTGAAGTAATCGCCGGCCACCTCGGCAAACAGCCCGGTGCCCACAATCACCAATTTTTTTGATTTCATCACGCCCCCAGCTCGGAGAATGGAAGAAGGAAGAAGCCTTGATAACCCTCCAACAGCTCCTGTCGGGAGCGTGTTTTCAAGGACGCATCAAAAATCCGGGTGTAGTAGTAATACGGGTAGTCGCTGGTGCCCCACTTCTTCTTGAAGTCATACACCCCGCCCTGGGAAAGCCAGGTGCCGCCCCAGTTCCAGTTTGCAAAGCCATTGGCGATGGCATCCTGCATCGCCGTGTACACGATCAAGGCAAGCGCCTGCGTGCTGCGCGCCGACTCGACGATCACCGGCGTGAAGTACTCGACGGTACGGTTGTGGTAGAACAACAGCAACGCCGCGACGGGCTGGCCGTCTTTTTCAGCAACGAAGATCTTCCAGTTCTGCGCATCGACAAAGGCTGGAATGGCATCGAAGAACGAGCGCTGCTTGCTCAGCCCGCCAATCGCCGTAATGTTTTCGACGTGGGTAGTGAACAGGAAGTCCACATCCGCCTGGCTGCGGCCTTCGCGGATGGTGACGCCTTCCTTGATGGCCTTGCGAATGTTGCGCGGCCGCGGGTCACTGAAACGGCTCATCAGTTCATCGATGTTCGCCAGTGCCGGCAGGTGGGTGATCTGCCCGATGCGCTCATCGCGGCAATCGTACTTGCTGTGACGCTCATAGACGGCAAACGGCTCCAGCGGGTTCGAGATCAAGGTGGCGCTAACAGCACCCTCACGCTCGGCCAACTGATAGAAGAACTCGACCAGCGCACCCGCGACTTCGTCGTTGCGCTCGACCTGAATCACACCGCCATTGCTGCCGTAGTAGGCAAGCGAGTTGTAGACCTTGCCGAGGTGCCCTTCCTTTACCAGGTACGGAAGGACCGCGACCACGCGCTCCCCTTCAAGGCAGAACAGGCAACGGGCCTGGGCCCCCAGGTGGTCGGCGACCAACCCCATGAAGCCGGATGTTGCATAGATAAGCGAAGTAGGGCTGCCGATGACGAAAGCATCCAGTGCCTCGGCCATCGCAGCGCCTGAACGATCCTCAATAAACACCGGATTGCTCCAACCAGGAATTAACGTTAAGCAGCGACCAGATCAGCAGCCGGCGGTTGCTGCTACCGGTCAGGTGCTCGTCCACCAGGCCTCTGATGGCTTTCTTGTCCATGACCTGATACAGCGGCGACCGGTCGTTATCGATGGTGGCCCGCAGGAAATCGATACTTTCGCCTTTGAACCAGCTGGCATCCGGAGCGGAGAAGCCTTGCTTCTCAGCCTTGGTGACATCACCGGGAATGTAGTTCGACATCACGTCGCGCAGGATCTGCTTGCCGTCGCGGGTCTTTTCGAAATACTTGGCGGTCTTGCTGCCGGCCTCGTTCTCGTTGAGTCGAATGACATTGGACAGGTTGTTCAGCTTCAGGTGCACCGGGCAGCGCATGGCAAAATCAACCAGGTCATTGTCGAGGAACGGCACGCGGCTTTCGAGGCCATGGGCCATGCTCAACTTGTCTTCGACCACCAGCAAGCCATGCAGGAAGGTCTTCGCCTCGAAGTACAGCGAATGGTTGATATAGTCTTCCGGCGTGTAGAGGTTTTCCGCATGGTGCTTGAACACGTCACGGAAAATATCGCGCGTCCATACATGCTTCACATCCTGCCAGATCGGTGAAAACACCTGACGGATCTGGCTGTTCGGAATCAGCCGCTGCCAGAACTGGTAGTACTTGTCGATGTAGTGCTCGAAGTCGTCGTTGACCACCGCACGGTAGTAGCGCCATGGGTAGCCGGCAAAGATTTCATCCCCGCCTGCGCCGGACATGACCACCTTGACGAACTTCGAGGCCAGTTGCGCCGCGTAATAGTTCGGATAGCTCTGCCCAACCCGGGGTTCTTCCAGGTGCCAGGCCACTTTGGGCAGGATGCGCTCCATGTCCCCCGCTTTCAGGACCATTTCATAATGCTCGGTCTTGAAGTGGTAAGACATGTATTCCGCTTTGCTGCGCTCGTCGAAGCCCATCTCGATGCCGGACGCCGAGTTGAGGTCGAAACCGCAGGTAAAGGTCTTCATGTAGGGGTAGGACTTGGCGGCAATCGCGGTGATGGAGCCGGAGTCCATGCCGCCGCTCAGGTAGCTGCCCAGCTCGACATCCGTTACCAGCTGCCGATTGACGGCCTGGCGGAACAGACGATCGAGCTCCTCGCGATACTCCTGGTCACTGTGCTTGTGCTCAGGCTCGCGGAAATCGTAATCCCAGTACTGCGTCAGCTTCAGGGCTGGCGTACCTGCGCGCTTCATATCGAGCACGGCGTAATGCCCGGCCGGCATCAGCTTCACATCGTTGAGCAGCGTCTTGTCGGTGAAGATGTTCTGGAAAGTGAAATACTCGAGCAGCGCTTCCTTGTCGAGGCTGCGCTTGAATTCGGGGATGGCGAGAATCGCCTTCTGCTCGGAGCCAAAGGCCAGGGTCTGGCCCTGAAACGCATAGTAGAGCGGTTTGATGCCATAACGGTCACGGGCCAGCAGCAAGGTCTGCTCCTGACGATCCCACAAGGCCAGCCCAAACATACCGTTGAAGCGCTCGAGGGCTTTCGTCCCCCAGGCGATCAACGCATTGAGGACCACCTCGGTATCCGTGCGGGAGCGGAACTGATAGCCCAGCGTCTCGAGCTCCGTACGCAACTCGCGGAAGTTGTAGACCTCCCCGTTATAGGCCATCACGTAACGCTGGGACACCGAGGCAACCGGCTGATGCCCGGCCGGCGACAGGTCGATGATCGCCAGGCGACGATGCCCCAACCCGACATTCCCTTCGATCCAGTGCCCTTCGCCATCCGGCCCGCGATGAGCGATTGCATCCGTCATGCGCTGCAGGACAACCGGGGAAACCGGGTTGTTGTTGAGATGAATGAGGCCGGTGATGCCACACATGCGTTTTGCTGCTCCTGAAATTCGTGAAGGCGGTGGACCGGAAGCCTCCCTGCTCCCGGACCACCGCCTCGGATATTGCCCCCCGGTCTACCACCGGGGACCTGCCTGACCGTCAGCCCAATTGGCGAATCGCCTCGACCACGTAGGCATAGTCTTCCGCAACCATCCGGTTGTGCAGCGGAATCGCCATGCTGTGATCGTTGCAGTCACGCGCCGCCGGGAAGTCTTCCGGCTTGAGGTCGAAACGGTCACGATAGTAAGCCAGCATGTGCACCGCGTGGGTGCCCGGGCGGGTAGCGATACCCTTGGCCTGGAGGATCTCCATCATCTCGTTGCGCGGCATTGGCGCCTTGGCCGGGTCGACATACAGCACGAACGCCTGCCAGCCGTGACGCCCGCCTTCCGGGACGGTCGGCAGACGCAGCCAGTCGATGCCCGACAGCTGCTCGCAGTAGTACTGGGCCCACTGCTCACGCTCATCGATGAAGCCGTCGAGCTTGGCCAGCTGCACCAGGCCGACCGCACCTTGCAGGTCGGTCATGCGGTAGTTGAAGCCGAGCAGGTTGAACTCTGGCAGCAGGTACGGGCGCGGGCCATGGTGACGCTGCTCTTCAGAGAGCGACGCACCGTGGTTGCGCAACTGGTTCATCTGTTCGGCCAGTTCGGCGTTGGCGGTGGTGACCATGCCGCCCTCGCCCGTGGTGACCGACTTGCGCGGGTGGAACGAGAATGCGGCGACATCACCCAGGCTACCGGCAGGACGCCCTTTCCAGCTGGCACCTGCGGCGCAGGCGGCGTCTTCGACGATGGCCACCGACGGCGGCAGCGCGGCGCGCAGGGTATCGATGTCCAGGCAACGGCCGAACAGATGCACGGCAATCACCGCGCGGGTCTTGTCGCTGACCTTGGCCTTGATCTGCTCGAGGTCGAGGTTGAAGGTCTGCGGGTCGACGTCGATGAATACCGGCGTAGCACCGCAGTACAGGACGACGTTGGCGGTGGCCACCCAGGTGAAGGCCGGAACGATCACCTCATCGCCAGGGCCGATGCCCAGGCCGGCCAGCGCAAGGTGCAGGCCGGTGGTGCACGAGGTCACTGCCAGGGCATGCGGCACCTGATGGCGCTCGGCGAAGGCCTTTTCGAAGGCGGCGACTTTAGGGCCCTGGGTCAGCCAGCCGCTCATCAGCGGCTCGCGGGTGGCCTGCCACTCTTCTTCACCCGTGCATGGCAGCGAGATTGCGATATTGCGCTTTTCCATCAGAATCACTCCGCCCCGTTCTCGGCACGCCAGTCGATCAGTTTCTGCAGGCCTTCACGCAGCTCGTACTGGTAGGTGAAGCCCAGGTCGGCGATGGCCTTCTTCGGGCAGCCGATACGGTTCTGCACCATGCGGCGGGCGTCGTCGGCGCTGTACGGACGGTACTGCACCACCAGCTCGGACTCCTTGAGGTCGAGGATGGTGTCGCACAGTTCCTTGATGCTGGTCTGCACGCCGGTGCCGACGTTGTAGAACTGGTCGGTGACTTCGGATTCCAGCGCCTTGACGTTGCAGCGGGCGACGTCCTCGACGTAGATGAAATCGTAGGCCTGGGTGCCGTCGCCATTGATGACAGGGCCTTCGTTGGCATCGATCTTGTTCAGCATGATCGGGATTACGCCGGTGTAGGCGGCGGTCTGGTCCTGGTGCGGGCCGTAGACGTTCATGTAGCGCAGGCCGACATAGCTCAGGCCGAAGCGGTCATGGTAGGCATGGCACATGGCTTCGCCGGCGATCTTGGTGGCGCCGTAGAAGTTGCGGTTGTTGAACGGATGGTCTTCGGTCATCGGTACCTGTACGGCGTCGCCGTACACCGAAGCCGACGAGGAGTAGACCAGGCGCTTGATGTTGTTGTTCACGCAGGCTTCGAGCACGTTGAAGGTGCCTTCGATGTTCACGTGGAACGCGGTGCGCGGGAAGTCCTTGCAGTGCAGCAGCCACATCGCGGCCAGGTGGATGACCCCGTCCATGCCTTTCATGGCATCGTTGAGCAGGTCGATCTCACGGATGTCGCCGCCGTGCGGGTACATGGTGCAACGCGGGTCTTTCAGCTGCTCGGCGACATTGCTGAGCTTGCCACGGGCGAGGTTGTCGTAGATGACGACCTGTTCGGCGCCTTCCTTGAGCAGCTCGGAAACCACGAAGCTGCCGATGAAACCGGCGCCGCCGATGACGAGGATCTTGGAACCTTGGACTTTCACGGGGTGTACTCCTTTAAATACGGGTGGCGGCCGCCAGTGCAGCGCAGATGGCTTGCTGGTCGGTCTCGGTAAGATAAGGATGCATCGGCAGGCTCATGACCTTGCGGGCGATCGCATCACCAACGGGCAGGCTGGCCTGCTCGTCCTTGACCGCCGGCTGCTGGTTGAGCGGGATCGGATAGTGCACGGCCGTTGGTACGCCGGCCTGCTTGAGCTGCTCCTGGACGCTGTCGCGCGCTTCGACCTGTACGGTGTACTGGGCCCATGCACAGGTGTTGCCTTCGGCGATGAATGGCGCGGCAATCCCCTGCTGCTCGAGCAGATGCGCATAGCGCTCGGCGACCTGCTGGCGCTGTTGCAGCTCGGCTTCGAAGATTTCCAGCTTGGGCAGCAGAATCGCCGCCTGAAGGGTGTCCAGACGGCTGTTCACGCCAACACGAATGTGGTGATAGCGGCGGTCCTGGCCATGCCGGGCGATCTGTCGCAGCACCTTGGCCAGTTCGTCGTCATTGGTGAAGATGGCACCGCCGTCGCCGTAGCAGCCCAGGGGCTTGCTCGGGAAGAAGCTGGTGCAGGCGACGGTGGTCAGGTTGCACGAGCGCTTGCCATTGTAGCTGGCACCAAAGCTCTGTGCGGCATCCTCGATGACCGGAATGCCGTGCTTGGCGGCAATGGCATTGATCGCATCGTAGTCGGCGCACTGGCCATACAGGGAAACCGGGATGATCGCCTTGGTACGGGGCGTGATGGCCGCTTCCAGCTTCGCCGGGTCGAGGTTGTAGGTGCGTGGGTCGACATCCACGTAGACCGGCTTGGCGCCCAGCAACGCAACGGTTTCCGCAGTCGCGATGTAGGTGAAGCCAGGTGTGATGACCTCGTCACCCGGGCCGATGCCGAACGCCATCTGGACGATCTGCAAGGCATCGGTACCGTTGGCGCAGCTGATGCAGTGCTTGCTGCCGACGAACGCGGCCAGGCGCTCTTCCAGCTCGGCCACTTCAGGGCCGAGGATGTACTGGCCGTGTGACAGGACGCGCTGGATACCGGCGTCGATCTTGTCTTTGATGATGGCCTGCTGGGCCTTCAAATCGATGAACTCGATCATTGTTCGCTCTCCTTGGCGAGCACCTTGCCATTCAATACGTAGTTCGCGCCGCTGTGCTCGCACACCGCGCGCCCCTGGCCTTCGAGGGGCAGTTCCAGCTGTTCGCCATACTCGCTCATCCAGCCGATCTGACGAGCCGGCACACCCACCATCAGGGCATAGGCCGGCACGTCCTTGTTGATCACCGCACCAGCGCCGACGAAGGCGTATTCGCCAATGGTCACACCGCAGACGATGGTGCAGTTGGCACCCAGCGTGGCCCCTTTGCGCACCAGCGTATTGCGGTACTCGCTCTTGCGTTCGATCAGCGAGCGCGGGTTGTAGACATTGGTAAAGACCATGCTCGGGCCACAGAACACGCCTTCTTCAAGCGTGACGTTGTCATAGACCGAGACATTGTTCTGGATCTTGCAATGATCGCCGATCACCACCTTGTTGCCCACGAACACGTTCTGGCCCAGGGAAACACCGGCACCGATCCTGGCCCCGCCGCAAACGTGGACAAAATGCCAGACGCGGGAATCCTTACCGATCTGCGCGCCCTCATCCACGATGGCAGTGGCATGCTGATAATGGTTCATGGCTCAGAGCTCTTGTTTGCAATTAACGGGTTGAAAACCTGCCTGAACTGGCCTGCCGCAACATGGCCGTACTCGCGTGCGCCCAACGGGTTGAGGTAGTGATTGTCCAGGTATATCAAGGCACCTTGATAGTAAGGGGCCTGTTTGAACAGCTCGGCGGCGGACATGTCGATGAACGTCACACCCGGCACGCTGTTCGCAATCCGCCTGATCGTCGCGTCAGCAGGCAGCAACGGCATCGCCGTCACACCGCAGACAACCAGCAACATGGCCAGGTAAGCGGGCAAGATCCGCTTGATTCGGCTGGCATGGAAGGCGCCAGGCTCGACGTTTTCACCGCGTTCGCTCAACAACGCAGTGATGAAGAAACCCAAAATGACGAAAAACACGCAAACACCGACGAGGCCTGCCTTCAACCACGCCGCATCGGTGCAACAGACCAGAACAGCCAGAACAGCGAACGCGCGCAAGCCCTGGATATCCAGTCTGATGCTGTTCTGCGCGCGCCCTGGGAAGCTGGCGCCTGGCATTGTCGGTTTTGCGTTTGACACGTTGACTCACGGCCCTGTAGAGGAACGTCTCTGGAATCGGGTGGCCAATGCCGGCCACCCTTCACTCATCGATCAGCGCAGCAGCGCGTGAACGAATGGATGACCTTCCTGATCCTTCGGCGCCTCGATTGCAGCCGAGCGAATCGTGTTCACCGTTTCCACGCAGTGGCGGGCATCTTCGATGCCATAACCACGGCCCGCCAGGATTTCCTGGTAGCTGGTGGTGTGCAGATCGGTGAAGCCTTCGGAGAACTCCATTTCGTCACCGTCCACGGTGATGGAACGGTAGGTCGGCTTCTTGCCCTTGACCGACTCGGGAAGGTCATTGGCATCGATCGACAGGAACCAGCGCACACGTGCCTTCTCGTACTCCAGGTAACCGGCAGCCTTGAAGTCGTTGGCAAAGTGCACCACGTTGCGCTGCAGCTTGCCGAAGATGAAGTGCAGCATGTCGTAGAAGTGCACGCCGATGTTGGTGGCAACGCCGTAGGACTTGCGCGGGTCGCCTTTCCAGCTCTCCATGTACCACTTGCCACGGGAGGTGATGTAGGTCAGTTCGACGTCGTACTTGCCGTCACGCTGTTCGCGGGCGACTTTTTCCTTGAGGTCGAGAATGGCCTGGTGGTGGCGAAGCTGCAGGATGTTGTAGACACGCTTACCGGTTTCCCGCTCTACCTGTGCCAGTTCATCCAGAACTTCTGGCGTCGGCACCAGCGGCTTCTCGCAAATCACATCACAGCCCAGGCGCAGGCCTGCAGCGATATGTGCATGGTGCAGGTAGTTGGGCGAGCACACGGCCACGTAGTCCAGTGCCGTGGCAGGATCGCGCTTGAGCCGCCAGGCATGCTCGCTGAAGCGCTCGAACTCGGTGAAGAATTCGCTCTGTGGCGACAGGCTATCGATGATACCGACCGAGTCGTTGATATCGTACGCCGACACCAGCTCGTTGCCGGTGTCCTTGATGGCACGCATGTGGCGTGGCGCGATATAGCCAGCAGCACCAATGAGGGCAAAACGTTTCACTGCAACACTCCTGTCATCAGGCTTTGATGATATGGGCTTCTGGTGCACGGTATTTACCGCGGCTATCGACGACCAACTTGGCATGCTGACGGATCAGTTCGTAATCGAACTTGTCGTGGTCGGTAGCCAATACCACTGCGTCGAAGGCCGCCAGATTTTCTGCGGTCAGCGCGACGCTGGAAAGGTCGAAATGATGTTCGCGCATCTTCGGGAACACCGGCACGTGCGGATCGCTGTAGGCTACCTGGCAACCCTTGGCTTCCAGCAGCTCCATGATCTCGACGGACGGCGACTCACGCATGTCATCGACGTTCTTCTTGTAGGCGATACCCAGCACCAGCACCTTGCTGCCGTTGAGCGCCTTGGCCTTGTTGTTCAGGCCGTCCATCAGCTTGCTGACGACATACTCAGGCATGGCCTGGTTGACCTCACCCGACAGCTCGATGAAGCGCGTGTGCAGGCCGTACTCACGTGCTTTCCAGGTCAGGTAGAAGGGGTCGATCGGAATGCAGTGGCCGCCCAGGCCAGGGCCTGGATAGTAGGCGGTGAAGCCGAACGGCTTGGTTGCCGCAGCATCGACCACTTCGAAGATGTCGATGCCCATGCGGTCAGCGACGACCTTCATTTCGTTGACCAGGCCGATGTTGACCGCACGGTGGATGTTTTCCAGCAGCTTGGTCATTTCCGCAGCTTTGGTCGAGCTGACCGGTACGACCTGGTCGATGGCCTGCTCGTACATGGCGATACCTACTTCCAGGCACGCTGGCGTGTGGCCACCGATCACCTTGGGAATGGTACGGGTTTCGAAGTTCGGGTTACCCGGATCTTCGCGCTCGGGCGAGTAGACCAGGAAGATGCTTTCGCCCACGACCAGGCCACCTTCCTGAACACGCGGCAACAGCTCTTCTTCGGTAGTGCCTGGATAGGTGGTGCTCTCCAGCGACACGACCTGGCCGGCACGCAGGTACGGCTTGATCGCTTCGGTCGTGTTGATGACGAAGCTCATGTCGGGTTCGCGGTACTTGTTCAGCGGCGTCGGCACGCAGAGGATCAGGGCGTCACACTCGGCCACACGTTTGAAGTCGGTAGTGGCTTCAAAACCACTGTTTCGAGCGGCAGCGATGCTCTGGGCAGGGATATGCTCGATATAGCTCTTACCCGCATTCAGGCTGGCAACCTTGCCTTCATCGATATCGATACCCAGCACACGATAGCCAATAGCGTTGTAGCGCAGCATCAAGGGCAGGCCTACGTAACCCAGCCCGACAATCCCTATCAGCGCATCCTTGCCCTTGAATTTGGCGATGCTCGCCTGCTTGATAACCGACATATCGATGAAACTCCCCTTCTCTAACACTAATACGGTGTATGCAGTGCCAGGCACTTGCCTGGCACTGTCGATGAACTTATTGCTCGCCGCGGTCGGTATCGCCATCGGCCTACGCGCCGGAATGCACAAACTTCTCAGGCTGTAGCATCGCCTTTACAGTCCCCTCAAGGCCGCAAGGTCAACTCGGCAACCTCGACAACCCAAGACGGAAACGGCGCATTATGCCCGTTCTGAGCCGGGATGGCTTCTGAAAATGCACTGCCGATAATCGGCTGGTTGGGCTGCCCCCGAAAAACCGGAGGCAAATGGCCATTATTGTTCCTGATCACTCTGCGCAACCACGACCTCCACCGCACACCCAACCTCCCCATGACGCGCGCTCAAGGCTCGCAACAAGGCGCGCTTGGCACCAGCCTCTCCGTGCACGAGCACCACGCGCCTGGCCGGATCGCCACGCCCCATGGCAAACCGCACCAACTCCCCCTGATCCGCATGCCCGGAGTACCCAGCCAAGGTCACTACCTTGGCGCGAATTTCGTACAACCGCCCATCCAGGTCGATCGAAACGAAGCCCTCAGCCCCCTCACTGGCCTGGATTACCGCCCCTGGCGTACCTTTGGCCTGATACCCGACAAACATGACCTCATGGCGCGCATCCCCAAGCATGGCCTTGAGGTAATTGACAATCCGCCCACCCGAACACATGCCATTGCCCGCAATCACGATGGCTGGGCGACCGGTGCTCTTGAGGTAGTTGACGACCTGCTGATGCCGGGCATGGGTATCGACTGTGATGAGCTGGCGAAACCCCAGCGGATCACGCCCCTGAACCAAGCGCTCCCTGGCCTCGGAACGCCAGAATTGATGCAATTCCCTGTACACGCGGGTAACCCGCTGAGCCTGGGGAGAATCGAGAATCACAGGCAGATGGGACCAGCCAGGGAAGTCACCAGCGGCCTCGTCGGCCGGCTTGTTCAACAGATTCTTGTGATGGAGTAAATCC
Source organism: Pseudomonas sp. GZD-209 (assembly GCF_049310485.1). Taxonomy (NCBI): domain Bacteria; kingdom Pseudomonadati; phylum Pseudomonadota; class Gammaproteobacteria; order Pseudomonadales; family Pseudomonadaceae; genus Pseudomonas; species Pseudomonas sp. GZD-209. The sequence continues at coordinate 16,876 of NZ_JBMOWQ010000082.1, read as the reverse complement.
TCCAGCTCATAGAGCAACTCCTGAGTCCTGCCAAGACTGAACGCAGGGATCAGGATCGTACCCTGATCAATCAAGGCGCGATCAATAGCCGCTTCCAGCTGCTGACGCCGCCCACTGCGATCCGGATGCAGGCGATCGCCATAGGTGCTTTCCAGCACCAGCACATCGGCGCGCTCTGGCGGCAGCAACGGACGCAACAATGGATTGCCGCAGGTCCCCAGATCACCCGAGAAGACCACCCGAGTACTGCTACCATCCAGCTCCACCTCGCACTCGATATACGCCGAGCCAAGCAGATGCCCTGCCCGCTGAAGCCGGATACTGCAACACAGAGCCGGACGCTCGACGACCACCTGCCAACGCTCGAACGGCACCGGGACGATATGCTGCTCCAAAAATGCCAAGTACCGAGCCACCTGCCCGGGTTCATTGCTGACCCCAAGCCTGTACGCGTCCTCCAGGACGATCGGTAACAACCTGGCCGATGGCTCACTGCAAAAGATGGGACCACGAAAGCCTGCTGCAAAAAGGGCAGGTATGCGACCGACGTGATCAAGATGGACATGGGTGACGATCAAGGCCTGGATGCCGGAGACATCGAAGCCGAGCGTGGCGGTACGCACCCCAGGCGCGACTTCCAACCCTTGCTCCAGCCCACAATCAATCAGCAGGCTGGTGACAGGATCGAGATGAAGCCGATGACAGGAGCCGGTTACCCCGCGGGTACCGCCATGATGGGAGATCGAGGGAAAGTGCATTGTGCTGGGTCCTTCGGCAGCCATGGAAGAAGTGACCCATTAATCCACTCCTTCAACACGCCACAAAGAACACGAACACGACGCCTGCTGTGAGATAAGTCTCAGCTATCGGAAAGCATTTCCCTGCGTACAGATGCACGGATCTTTCGCTTGCCGCGCATCAGACCGTAGGCCCCGAGCAACGGCCCCACCGCCAGCCCGACCACCAGAGCAGCCAGCACCAGCACCGCAACCGGCATCGCCGGCGCCGACCAGCCGAACAACACCAGGGCTACCGACTGCTGATTCTCCAGCACGAAAAACACCACCAAGGCCGCAAGCAGCAGCATGAAAAGCACCAGCAAGGCGCGCTTGAGGTTACGCATCAAAGTGCTCCCTGCATTCAGATAGGTTCGTGCTCGTCTTCATTGACGCGATCCCGCAGCTCTTTGCCCGGTTTGAAGTGCGGCACGAATTTGCCTTCGAGGCTGACCGACTGGCCGGTCTTGGGGTTGCGGCCTACCCGCGGAGCGCGGTAGTGCAAAGAGAAACTGCCGAAGCCGCGAATCTCGATGCGATCCCCGGTCGCCAGGCACTGCGACATCTGTTCAAGCATGGTCTTGATGGCCAACTCGACGTCCTTGGACGAGAGCAGCCCCTGATGGGTGACAATACGTTCGATCAGCTCCGACTTCGTCATATTTTTCCCTTCGTTATCAAGCAGCTAGATCATTGCTTAATCAGTTTGTAGCACGCTCCGGCAGATTTGAACAGGGTAGTTCTTGACTAAAAGAAAAAATTCAAGATAAGGCTACAACCCACCTGAACGGCGATTACCGATAACCCAGGGCGGCAGCAGCTGAACTGCAGGCATGAAAAAGGGCGACCGAAGTCGCCCTTTTTCTTACCGATCAAACAGAACTCAGTTCTGCTTGGCCATTGCTTCGCGCAGCAGCGCAGCCATGGTGGTATCGGCAGCCGCTTCCGGAGCGTTTTTCAGGCTCTGGATGGCTTCGCGCTCTTCAGCATCGTCCTTCGACTTGATGGACAGGCTGATGACGCGGGACTTGCGGTCGACGCTGATGATCTTGGCTTCGATCTCTTCGCCTTCCTTCAGCACGTTACGAGCGTCTTCAACGCGGTCACGGCTGATTTCGGAAGCCTTCAGAGTAGCTTCGATGTCGTCGGCCAGGGTCACGATAGCGCCCTTGGCGTCAACTTCCTTGACGATACCTTTGACGATAGCGCCCTTGTCGTTGATCGAAACGAAGTTGGAGAACGGATCGTCTTCCAGCTGCTTGATGCCCAGGGAGATGCGCTCGCGCTCTGGGTCAACCGACAGGATGACGGTTTCCAGCTCGTCGCCCTTCTTGAAGCGACGCACGGCTTCTTCGCCAGCTTCGTTCCAGGAGATGTCGGACAGGTGAACCAGACCGTCGATGCCGCCGTCCAGACCGATGAAGATACCGAAGTCGGTGATCGACTTGATGGTACCGGTGATCTTGTCACCCTTGTTGAACTGGCCGGAGAAGTCTTCCCATGGGTTGGACTTGCACTGCTTGATGCCCAGGGAAATACGACGACGCTCTTCGTCGATGTCCAGAACCATGACTTCCACTTCGTCGCCAACCTGAACGACTTTCGACGGGTGGATGTTCTTGTTGGTCCAGTCCATTTCGGAAACGTGTACCAGACCTTCAACGCCTTCTTCCAGCTCAGCGAAGCAGCCGTAGTCGGTCAGGTTGGTAACGCGAGCAGTCACGCGAGTGCTCTCTGGGTAACGGGCTTTGATAGCAACCCATGGATCTTCACCCAGTTGCTTCAGACCCAGCGAAACGCGGTTGCGCTCACGATCGTACTTCAGGACCTTGACGTCGATCTCGTCGCCAACGTTGACGATCTCGGACGGGTGCTTGATACGCTTCCAGGCCATGTCGGTGATGTGCAGCAGACCATCGACGCCGCCCAGGTCAACGAACGCACCGTAGTCGGTGAGGTTCTTGACGATACCTTTGACCTGCTGGCCTTCCTGCAGCGATTCCAGCAGAGCTTCGCGCTCGGCGCTGTTTTCGGCTTCCAGGACGCTGCGACGGGAAACGACAACGTTGTTGCGCTTCTGGTCCAGCTTGATGACCTTGAATTCCAGCTCTTTGCCTTCGAGGTGGGTGGTGTCGCGCACTGGGCGGACATCAACCAGGGAGCCCGGCAGGAACGCACGGATGCCGTTAACGTCGACAGTGAAGCCGCCTTTAACCTTACCGTTGATAACGCCCTTGACCACTTCTTCAGCAGCGAAAGCAGCTTCCAGAACAATCCAGCACTCAGCGCGCTTGGCTTTTTCACGGGACAGCTTGGTTTCGCCGAAGCCGTCTTCGACCGCGTCCAGCGCAACGTGAACTTCGTCACCGACCTTGATGGTCAGTTCGCCAGCTTCGTTGTAGAACTGCTCGAGCGGGATGACACCCTCGGACTTCAGGCCAGCGTGTACGGTAACCCAGTCGCCGTCGATGTCGACAACGATACCGGTGATGATGGCACCCGGCTGAAGATTGAGGGTTTTCAGGCTTTCTTCAAAGAGTTCTGCAAAGCTTTCGCTCATTTTAATTCCTGTAGATTCGGGCGAAAAAAACGCCCATAGCCACATTCCAGACAATGTGGGTTTCGTTAAGTTAAGAAGTGCTGACAGGACGTTGACTGGTGCCCCTGCCCGCTCTCCTCTCCATCAGACCAAGTCGCGCAGGGCGAGCTCGCTTCTGATGCGTTGCAGCACCTGCTCGATGGACAACTCCGTGGAATCCAGCTGGATCGCATCGGCCGCCGGTTTGAGCGGGGCCACTGCGCGCTGGGTGTCGCGCTCATCACGCGCACGGATCTCATCTAGCAGACTCGACAGACTAACATCTTCGCCCTTGCCCTTCAACTGCAGGTAACGGCGACGGGCACGCTCCTCGGCACTGGCGGTGAGGAACACCTTCAACGGCGCGTCCGGGAACACCACCGTACCCATGTCACGGCCATCGGCGATCAGCCCGGGCGCTTCACGGAAAGCGCGCTGGCGCTGCAGCAGCGCCTCACGCACCGCCGGCAGCGAGGCGACCATCGAGGCGCCGGCACCAACCGTTTCGGTGCGGATGACGTTGCTGACATCCTCACCCTCGAGAATGATCTGCTGCAGCTTGCCAGGCTCGGCGGCGATGAACTGCACGTCCAGATGGGCCGCCAGGGCCTTGAGCAGCTCTTCGTTGGTCAGGTCGACACCGTGGTTGCTGGCATTGAATGCCAGCAGGCGATACAACGCGCCGGAGTCGAGCAGACGCCAGCCCAGCTCACGGGCCAGCAGCCCTGCGACCGTACCCTTGCCCGAGCCGCTTGGCCCGTCGATGGTGATGACCGGCGCTTGCGAATTCACGACTTGCCCTCTTCTGCGACGCGAATACCGACTTCCTTGCACAGTGCCAGGAAGTTGGGGAACGACGTGGCGACGTTGGCGCAGTCATGAATGACGATCGGTGCAGTGGCGCGCAACGATGCGATGCTGAAAGCCATGGCGATACGGTGGTCACCGTGACCGTGCACTTCACCGCCGCCGATCTGGCCGCCATCGATGATGATGCCGTCAGGGGTAGGCTCGCACTTCACGCCCAGGGTGATCAGGCCGTCGGCCATCACCTGGATGCGATCCGATTCCTTGACCCGCAGCTCTTCGGCACCGCGCAGCACGGTACGCCCTTCGGCGCAGGCGGCAGCGACGAACAGCACCGGGAACTCGTCGATGGCCAGCGGCACCAGCTCTTCAGGGATGTCGATGCCCTTGAGCTTGGCGCCACGCACACGCAGGTCGGCCACCGGCTCGCCGCCGACTTCACGCTGGTTCTCCAGGGTGATGTCGCCGCCCATCAGGCGCAGGATGTCGATCACGCCGGTACGGGTCGGGTTGATGCCGACATGCTCCAGGACCAGCTCGGAACCTTCGGCGATCGAAGCAGCCACCAGGAAGAACGCTGCGGAAGAGATGTCCGCCGGCACTTCGATACGGGTCGCGGTGAGCTTGCCGCCGGACTGCAGCGAGGCCACCGGGCCATTCGAAGCAACCGAGTAGCCGAAGCCACGCAGCATGCGCTCGGTGTGGTCACGGGTCGGGGCCGGTTCGGTGACGGTGGTGGTGCCTTCGGCGTACAGACCCGCCAGCAGCAGGCAGGACTTAACCTGGGCACTGGCCATCGGCAGCGTGTAGGTCAGGGCTTTGAGCTTGGCGCCACCACGGATGGTCAGCGGCGGACGCCCTTCCGGGCCGGTTTCCACCACTGCGCCCATTTCGCGCAGCGGGTTGGCCACGCGATTCATCGGGCGCTTGGACAGCGAAGCGTCGCCGGTCATGGTCACGTCGAACGGCTGGCCGGCCAGCAGGCCCGAGAGCAGGCGCATCGAGGTGCCGGAGTTACCGACATAGAGCGGGCCAGGCGGCGGCTTCAGGCCGTGCAGCCCGACACCGTGAATGGTCACGCGGCCATGTTGCGGGCCCTCGATGACCACACCCATGTCACGGAACGCCTGCAAAGTGGCAAGCGCATCTTCACCTTCGAGGAAGCCTTCGACTTCGGTGGTGCCTTCGGCCAGGGAGCCGAGCATGATCGAACGGTGGGAAATCGATTTGTCGCCCGGTACGCGAATCCGTCCGGATACGCGGCCACCAGGTTGGGCCAGGAAAATCAGGTCGTTGGCGTTCATAGCGTCCACATAGGCCCGGCGGGCAAGGATTTTACTGAAATGCTCGCGGGCAACCCGGGCGCGGGTGAACACACCCAGCAGTTGGTGCCCGTCTCCAGCATCGACCGCGTCGCGCAAGGCGTCGAGGTCGCTGCGAAATGTATCGAGAGTACGCAGGACCGCTTCCCGGTTGGCGAGGAAGATGTCATGCCACATGATCGGGTCGCTGCCGGCGATTCTCGTGAAATCGCGGAAGCCCCCCGCAGCGTACCGGAAGATGTCCAGGTTTTCATTGCGCTTGGCCAGCGAGTCGACCAGGCCGAATGCCAGCAGGTGTGGCAGGTGACTGGTGGCAGCCAGCACTTCGTCGTGGCGCTCCACCGGCATGTGCTCGACATCGGCGTCCAGCGCGCGCCACAGCCGATCGACCAGGGCCAGGGCAGCCGGGTCGGTTTCAGCCAATGGCGTGAGAATGACCTTGTGCCGGCGGAACAGCGCGGCATTGGAAGCCTCCACCCCGCTCTGCTCGGAACCGGCGATCGGGTGGCCCGGGACAAAGCGCGACAGGCCTGCGGCGAAGGCCTCACGGGCGGCGCGCACCACATTGCCCTTGGCGCTGCCGACATCGGTGATGACCGCATCGCCAAGGTCGAGCTGCGCCAGACGCGCCAGAACCTTCTCCATCGCCAGGATCGGCACGGCCAGCTGGATCACGTCGGCACCGACACAGGCCGCAGCCAGGTCTGCCTCACAGCGGTCGACCACACCCAGCACCACCGCCTGCTTGCGCGATTCGGCATCCAGATCGACACCGACCACTTCGCGGCACAGGCCGCTCTCGCGCAGGCCTTTGGCGAAAGAGCCGCCGATCAGGCCGAGGCCGACGACGACCAGGCGACCGATGAGCGGGGTGGATTTATTTGTTACGGCATCTACCACGAGTGCGAACCCTGTTCAGAAATCAAGACAGTCTGTGAGGCCCATCGCGGGGCAAGCCCGCTCCCACTCCTGAAGCGTGGGAGCGGCGGTGCGCCGATGCGACTTGCCCCGCGATGGGCGCTCAAGCAACCCTCAGAGCACCGCTTTCGGATAAGAACCCAACACCTTCAGCGCCACAGCCTCCTGGCTGATCTGCTCGAGCACCGCCTTGATCAGCGGATCGCGGTGATGGCCGACGAAGTCGATGAAGAACACGTAAGTCCACTTGCCGCTGCGCGAAGGACGGGTCTCGATGCGCGTCAGGTCGATGCCGTTCTCATGGAAGGGCACCAGCAGCTCGTGCAGGGCGCCCGGCTTGTTGCTCATGGAAACGATGATCGACGTCTTGTCGTCACCGGTCGGCGGCACTTCCTGGTTACCGATCATCAGGAAGCGCGTGGAGTTGTCCGGGCGATCCTCGATCTTCTCGGCCAGGCGGGTCAGGCCATACAGGTTCGCCGCCATGTCGCCGGCGATCGCCGCCGAGTTCCACTCACCCTTGACCCGCTTGGCTGCCTCGGCGTTGCTCGAAACCGCGACGCGCTCGACATTCGGGTAATGCGCGTCCAGCCACTTGCGGCACTGGGCCAGCGACTGGGCGTGGGAGTAGATGCGGGTGATGCTGTCGGTCTTGGTGTTCTCGCCCACCAGCAGGTGATGGTGGATGCGCAGCTCGACCTCACCGCAGATCACCATGTCGTGCTCGAGGAAGCTGTCCAGGGTATGGCTGACCGCACCCTCGGTGGAGTTCTCCACCGGCACCACGCCGAAGTTGACGGCACCGGCCGCCACTTCGCGGAACACTTCGTCGATGGCCGCCATCGGGCGACTGACCACGGCATGGCCGAAGTGCTTCATGGCCGCGGCCTGGGTGAAGGTCCCTTCGGGGCCGAGGTAGGCAATCTTCAACGGCTCTTCAAGCGCCAGGCACGACGACATGATCTCGCGGAACAACCGCGCCATCTCTTCGTTGCCCAGCGGACCCTTGTTGCGCTCCATCACGCGCTTGAGCACGGCAGCTTCGCGCTCAGGGCGATAGAACACCGGCTTCTCGCCTTCGGCCAGCGAGGCGGTCTTGACCCGCGCCACTTCTTCGGCGCAGCGCGCGCGGTCGCTGATCAGCTCGAGGATCTTCTCGTCGAGGCTGTCGATGCGTACGCGCAGGGCCTTGAGTTCCTGTTCGGACATCAGCCGTGCTCCTTCTCGAATTCAGCCATGTAACCCACCAGCGCCTCGACCGCTTCCAGGCCCAGGGCGTTGTAGATCGAGGCGCGCATGCCGCCAACCGAGCGGTGGCCTTTGAGGTTCAGCAAGCCACGGGCGTCGGCGCCGGCCAGGAAAGCCTTGTCCAGACGCTCGTCGGCCAGGCGGAACGGTACGTTCATCCACGAACGGGCATTGACGCTGATCGGGTTGGTGTAGAACTCGCTGGCGTCGATGAAACCGTAGAGACGGTCCTTCTTCGCCCGGTTACGCTGCTCCATGGCCTCGACGCCGCCCTGCTCCTTGAGCCACTCGAACACCAGGCCCGAGAGGTACCAGGAATAGGTGGCCGGGGTGTTGTACATCGAACCGTTGTCGGCCGAAACCTTGTAGTCGAGCATGGTCGGGCAGCTGCTGCGGGCACGCCCCAACAGGTCTTCACGCACGATTACCACCACCAGGCCGCTCGGACCGATGTTCTTCTGCGCGCCGGCGTAGATCAGGCCGAACTGCGACACATCGATCGGGCGCGAGAGGATGTCGGAGGACATGTCGACCACCAGCGGCACGTCACCGGCCTCGGGCACCCAGTCGAACTGCAGGCCACCGATAGTCTCGTTGGAGGCGTAGTGCAGGTAGGCGGCGTTCTTGCTCAGCTGCCACTCGTTCTGGCCCGGGATGGCCAGGTAGTCGTAGGGTTTGGCGCTGGCGGCGACATTGACGTTGCCGAAACGACGCGCTTCCTCGATGGCCTTTTTCGACCAGATACCGGTCTCGACATAGTCCGCAGTGCCATTTTCCGGCAGCAGGTTCAGCGGGATCTCGGCGAACTGCTGGCTGGCGCCACCCTGCAGGAACAGCACCTTGTAGTTGGAGGGGACGGACAGCAGGTCACGCAGGTCCTGCTCGGCCTTCTCGGCGATGGCCACGTAGTCGTCGCTGCGATGGCTCATTTCCATCACCGACAGACCCTTGCCGCGCCAGTCCAGCATTTCTGCCTGGGCACGCTGCAGGACGGCATCAGGAAGCGCGGCAGGGCCTGCGCAGAAGTTAAAGGCTCGTTTGCTCACATCCACTCTCGCTCTGCCAAATAGTACAAATCTGCAATCTTCGATACTGCACAGAACCCTGTGGGAGCGGGTTCACCCGCGAACCCCGGCATGGCCGGGGCTTGCACCGCGGCGACGCCTTCGCGGGTAAACCCGCTCCCACAGGGTATTGCACCGCCCTTCAGGACGCTGCCGACGCTAATCAGTCAAACGGGGCGACCTTGGTCGCCCCGTTCGGGTTGTTGCACTTGCTTACTCTTGCGGCGCCTCTTCAGCGCCGGCGCTGTCCTCGTCAGCGGCATCCACCGCGTCGAGCGGTGCGCCCTCCTCGTCCGTCTCGATTACATCATCGAGTTCGTCCTCGGACGGCTCCTGGATACGCTCCAGGCCCACCAGCGTCTCGTCGGCAGCCAGCTTGATCAGCGTCACACCCTGGGTGTTACGGCTCAGGCTGGACACCTCGCCAACCCGCGTGCGCACCAGTGTGCCCTGGTCGGAGATCAGCATGATCTCTTCGCCTTCCTGCACCTGGATAGCGCCGACCAGCAGGCCGTTGCGCCCCTTGGTACCCATGGCGATCACGCCCTGGCCACCACGGCCGCGACGCGGGAACTTGGACAGCGGGGTACGCTTGCCGAAGCCACGCTCGGAGGCGGTGAGGATCTGTGCGCCGGACTCAGGGATCAGCATCGAGATGATCTGCTGCCCTTTGCCCAGCTTCATGCCACGCACGCCACGGGCGGTACGGCCCATTTCACGCACGACGCTCTCGGCGAAACGGATCACCTTGCCGGCGTCCGAGAACATCATGACTTCCTTGGCGCCGTCGGTGATGGCCGCGGCGATCAGGGTGTCACCCTCTTTGAGCTTCAGGGCGATCAGGCCATTGGAACGCGGACGGGCGAACTGCACCAGCGGGGTCTTCTTGACGGTACCGGAGGCGGTGGCCATGAAGATGTAGGCGCCTGTCGCTTCGGCAACCCACTCTGGCGTGTCGCCGTCTTCCTCGTCGATCTCCTCGGCTTCTACCAGCTCGCCTTCGATCACGCTGTCATCGCTGTCCTCCAGCTCTTCCTCAGGGTCTGCGTGCTGCTGCAGCGCCTCCAGGTCGATTTGCAGCATGGCGGTGATGCGCTCACCTTCTTCCAGCGGCAGCAGGTTGACCAGCGGACGACCGCGAGCGGCGCGGGAAGCCTCTGGGATTTCGTAGGTTTTCTTCCAGTACACCTTGCCCTTGCTGGAGAACAGCAACAGGGTGGCGTGGCTGTTGGCGACCAGCAGGTGCTCGACGTAGTCCTCATCCTTGACGCCGGTAGCCGACTTGCCCTTGCCACCACGGCGCTGGGCCTGGTAGGCGGACAGCGGCTGGGTCTTGGCATAACCACCGTGGGAGATGGTCACCACGCGCTCTTCTTCCGGGATCATGTCGCCGTAGTTGAGGTCGTGGCTGGCATTGAGGATTTCGGTGCGGCGGGCATCGCCGTACTCGGCGCGAATCGCTTCGAGCTCTTCGCGGATCACTTCCATCAGGCGCTCGGCGCTGCTGAGGATGCGGATCAGCTCGCCGATCTGCTCGAGAATCTCCTGGTACTCGGCCAGCAGCTTCTCGTGCTCCAGGCCAGTCAGGCGGTGCAGGCGCAGGTCGAGAATGGCCTGGGCCTGTTCCGGCGACAGGTAGTACTTGCCTTCGCGCAGGCCGTATTGCTCCGGCAGGTCTTCCGGGCGGCACGACTCGGCACCGGCGCGCTCGACCATCACCTGCACGGCGCTGGATTCCCAGGCCATGGCAACCAGTGCTTCCTTGGCCTCGGAAGGCGTCGGCGAAGCCTTGATCAGGGCGATGACCGGGTCGATGTTGGACAGTGCGACAGCCTGGCCTTCAAGGATATGGCCACGCTCGCGGGCCTTGCGCAGCTCGAACACGGTACGCCGGGTCACCACTTCGCGGCGGTGGCGAACGAAGGCTTCGAGCAGGTCCTTGAGGTTGAGCAGGCGCGGGCGACCGTCGATCAGGGCAACGATGTTGATGCCGAACACGCTCTGCAGCTGGGTCTGCTGGTAGAGGTTGTTGAGCACCACTTCCGGCACCTCGCCGCGACGCAGCTCGATGACGATGCGCATGCCGTCCTTGTCGGACTCGTCGCGCAGCTCGGTGATGCCTTCGATCTTCTTCTCTTTCACCAGCTCGGCGATCTTTTCGATCAGACGCGCCTTGTTCAGCTGGTAAGGCAGCTCGGTGATGACGATCTGCTGGCGACCACCGACCTTGTCGATGTCTTCGATCTCGGAGCGGGCGCGCATATAAATGCGGCCACGGCCGGTGCGATAGGCCTCGATGATGCCCTGGCGACCGTTGATCTGGCCGGCCGTCGGGAAGTCCGGGCCCGGGATGAACTGCATCAGCTCATCGACCGTGATATCGGAGTTGTCGATCAGTGCCAGGCAGCCATCGATCACTTCGCCCAGGTTGTGCGGCGGAATGTTGGTGGCCATGCCCACGGCGATACCGCTGGAACCGTTGACCAGCAGGTTGGGGATACGGGTCGGCATGACCGCCGGGATCTGCTCGGTGCCGTCGTAGTTGGGCACCCAGTCGACGGTCTCTTTGTGCAGGTCGGCCAGCAGCTCGTGGGCCAGCTTGGACATGCGCACTTCGGTGTATCGCATGGCCGCGGCGTTGTCGCCGTCCACCGAACCGAAGTTGCCCTGGCCATCGACCAGCAGGTAGCGCAGCGAGAACGGCTGCGCCATGCGCACGATGGTGTCGTACACGGCAGTGTCGCCGTGGGGGTGGTACTTACCGATCACGTCACCGACCACACGGGCGGATTTCTTGTACGGCTTGTTCCAGTCGTTGCCCAGTTCGCTCATCGCATACAGAACGCGACGATGCACGGGCTTCAAGCCGTCACGCGCATCGGGCAGCGCTCGCCCGACAATCACGCTCATCGCGTAGTCGAGGTAAGACTGTCTCAGTTCGTCTTCGATATTGACCGGGAGGATTTCTTTGGCCAGTTCGCCCATGAGAAGCCTGATTCCTTTTTCTGGTGAAACTTCGCCTGATCCCTCGAAGGACGAACGAAGCTCGCCGCCGCAGCGCATAGGGGTGCGACGACATACGACAAATCAATGAGTTGTGCCATGGATCTGCGCAATGAAGGCCGCCTCAACGAGCGGCCTTGGAAACTGCCGGATGTTACCACAAAGGCTGGGCGCATGGGAGATATGGCAGGATGCCGCCGCGCCCCGCAACAGCCCCATCCATTTGGAGAGGGCAAAGCCACCGAAACCCTCTCAATGCAGGCGTTTGCGGCACATCAGCTGGGCGATTTTCGCGGTATCCGGGCGCTCGACCACGCCTCTTTCGGTAACAATCACATCGATCAGGTCGGCCGGCGTGACATCCACCACCGGGTTGTAGGCCTCGACATCGGCCGTCACCTGGATGCCTTCCACCTCCAGCAGCTCTTCTTCACCGCGCACTTCCAGCGGGATGTCTTCGCCCGTGGCCAGGTTCAGGTCGATGCTGGTGCTCGGTGCCACCACCATGAAGCGCAAACCATGGTGCATCGCCGTTACCGCCATCTGATAGGTGCCGATCTTCGCCGCCACGTCGCCATTGGCGGCGATACAGTCGGCACCGACCACCACCCAGGTGATGCCCTTGACCTTCATCAGGTGCCCGGCGGCAGAATCGGCGACCACAGTCACCGGCACGCCATCGGCGGCCAGCTCCCAGGCCGTCAGGCGCGAGCCCTGCAACCACGGGCGCGACTCACAGGCGTAGACCCGCTCGACCATGCCTTCCAGCGCCGCGGCCCGGATCACCCCCAGCGCGGTACCGAAACCACCGCTGGCCAGCGCCCCGGCATTGCCATGAGTCAGCAGCACCTGCTCGCTGCCCTGGTGCTTGCGGATCTGCTCGACACCGAACTGGGCCATGGTCAGGTTGGCCTCCCGATCGCTTTCATGGATGGCGACCGCCTCGGCCTCCAACGCCGCCAGCACGTCCTCTTCGGGGCGAAGGCGCTGCAGGCGTTCACGCATTCGGTTAAGCGCCCAGAACAGGTTGGCCGGCGTCGGGCGCGACTCGCCCAGCATCATGAAGTCTTCTTCCAGGGCCTCTTCCCAGCCGTCGCCTTCCGCCAGCCGCTGACGCAACGCCAGCACCAGCCCGTAGGCGGCGCAGATGCCGATCGCCGAAGCGCCGCGCACGGCCATGTCGCCGATCGCCTCGACCACCGCCGCAACGTCGGTGCAGGTCAGCCAATGCTGCTCGAGCGGCAGCAGGCGCTGGTCGAGCAGGTGCAACGCGCCGTCGCGCCACTGGATGCCCGTCACCGTCTCCGCCGCCAAAAGTTGCTCGCGCATCGCCTCTCCCCGTCGCCCTGGCATCAAAAGCCGGCGATTATAGCGACCCTCAGCCCCGGACGCTCGGGTATACTGCGCGTTTCGCCGAACCGACCCAGGTATATGCCGCGCATGCCCACCGCCACTCCCCCTCTCGACCTGCTGCTCGTACCGCAATGGCTGGTGCCCGTGGAGCCGGCAGGGGTGGTACTGACGGGGCACGCGCTGGGTATTCGCGACGGCCTGATCGCCTGGCTCGGGCCGCGCGAGCGGGCACCCCGGGCATACGAGGTGCGCGAGCTGCCCGACTGCCTGCTCAGCCCCGGGCTGGTCAACGCCCACGGCCACGCCGCCATGAGCCTGTTCCGCGGGCTGGCCGACGACCTGCCATTGATGACCTGGCTCCAGGAGCACATCTGGCCGGCGGAGGGGCGCTGGGTCGACGAAGCATTCGTGCGCGACGGCACCGACCTGGCCATCGCCGAGCAGCTCAAGGGCGGCATCACCTGCTTCGCCGACATGTATTTCTTCCCCCGCGAAGCCTGTGACCGCGTGCACCGCAGTGGCATCCGCGCACAGATCGCCGTGCCCCTGCTGGACTTCCCGATCCCTGGTGCACGCACCCCGGAAGAAGGCCTGCAACTGGCCATCGAGCTGTTCGGCGACCTGCGTCACCACCCGCGCATCAGCATCGCCCTCGGCCCGCACGCGCCCTACACGGTCAGTGACCAGAACCTGGAAAAAATCCGCATCATCGCCGACCAGCTCGACGCGCCGCTGCACATGCACATCCACGAGACCGCCAGCGAAGTCGAGCAGGCGCTCAACGACACCGGCGAGCGCCCGCTGGCGCGCCTTGCTCGCCTGGGCCTGCTCGGCCCCAACCTGCAGGCGGTGCACATGACCCAGGTCAGCGACGAAGACTTGGCGCTGCTGGTAGAAAGCAACACCAGCGTGGTCCACTGCCCGGAATCCAACCTCAAGCTGGCCAGCGGCTTCTGCCCGGTGGAGCGCTTGTGGCAGGCCGGCGTGAACGTGGCCGTCGGTACCGATGGCGCGGCCAGCAACAACGACCTGGATCTGCTCGGCGAAACCCGCACCGCCGCCCTGCTGGCCAAGGCCGTCGCCGGCAGCGCCACCGCCCTGGATGCCCACCGGGCACTGCGCATGGCCACGCTCAATGGCGCCCGGGCGCTTGGCCTTGAGGACGTGACCGGCTCACTGGAGCCGGGCAAGGCCGCCGACCTGGCCGTGTTCGACCTGTCCGGCCTGGCCCAGCAACCCGTGCACGACCCGGTTTCGCAACTGATCTACGCCACCGGCCGCGACTGCGTCAAGGACGTCTGGGTCGCTGGCCACCCCCTGGTGCAGGACCGCCGCCTGACGCGGATGGACGAGCAGGCCCTGGCCGCCACGGCTCGCGCCTGGGGAGCCCGCATCGGCGGGCACAACGAATGACTGGCCGGCAGCCACGGCTGCCGCCCCGTGACACTCTTTATCGAAGTTTCAGAGGACTGTTCAGATGAGCAACGTCGACCACGCCGAAATCGCCAAGTTCGAAGCCCTGGCCCACCGCTGGTGGGACCGCGAAAGCGAGTTCAAGCCCCTGCACGACATCAACCCGTTGCGCGTCAACTGGATCGACGAGCGGGTCAGCCTGGCCGGCAAGAAAGTGCTCGACGTCGGCTGCGGCGGCGGCATCCTCAGTGAAGCGATGGCCCAGCGCGGCGCCACCGTCACCGGCATCGACATGGGCGAGGCACCGCTGGCGGTGGCCCAGTTGCACCAGCTGGAGTCCGGCGTCGAAGTCGAATACCGGCAGATCACCGCCGAAGCCCTGGCCGAGGAAATGCCCCAGCAGTTCGACGTGGTCACCTGCCTTGAAATGCTCGAGCATGTGCCTGACCCGTCCTCGGTGATCCGCGCCTGCTACCGCATGGTCAAGCCCGGTGGCCAGGTGTTCTTCTCGACCATCAACCGCAACCCCAAGGCCTACCTGCTGGCCATCGTCGGCGCCGAGTACATCCTCAAGATGCTGCCGCGCGGCACCCACGACTTCAAGAAGTTCATCCGCCCCTCCGAGCTGGGTGCCTGGAGCCGTGCTGCCGGCCTGGAAGTGAAGGACATCATCGGCCTCACCTACAACCCGCTGACCAAACACTACAAGCTGAACAACGATGTCGACGTCAACTACATGATCCAGACCCTGCGCGAGGAATGAGCATGCGCCTGCGAGCAGTACTCTTCGACATGGATGGCACCCTGCTGGACACCGCGCCAGACTTCATCGCCATCTGCCAGGCGATGCTCGCCGAGCGCGGCCTGCCGGCCATCGACGACGCGCGCATCCGCGACGAGATTTCCGGCGGCGCCCGCGCCATGGTTGCCGCAACCTTCGCCATGGACCCGGACGCCGATGGCTTCGAGGCCCTGCGTCAGGAGTTCCTCGAGCGCTACCAGCGCGACTGCGCGGTGCACAGCAAGCTGTTCGACGGCATGGCCGAGCTTTTAGCCGACATCGAGCGCGGCAACCTGCTGTGGGGCGTGGTCACCAACAAGCCGGTGCGTTTCGCCGAGCCGATCATGCAGCGCCTGGGCCTGGCCGAGCGCTCGGCGCTGCTGATCTGCCCCGAGCACGTGAAGAACAGCAAGCCCGACCCGGAGCCGATGATCCTCGCCTGCAAGACACTTAACCTGGACCCGGCCAGCGTGCTGTTCGTCGGCGACGACCTGCGCGATATCGAGTCTGGCCGCGATGCTGGCACCCGCACCGCCGCCGTGCGCTATGGCTATATTCATCCACAGGACAACCCCAACAACTGGGGCGCCGACGTGGTGGTGGACCACCCGCTGGAGCTGCGCAAGGTGATCGACAGCGCGCTCTGCGGCTGCTGATTTCCGTTTGACAGCGCCTGTCTGTGGGAGCGGGTTTACCCGCGAAGAATCCACCGCGGTGCAAGGCCCCGGCTATGCCGGGGTTCGCGGGTAAACCCGCTCCCACAGGGACTGTGTCGCATCACCGAACCCGAAGGACAAATCACATGTTCGACTACACCGCCCGCCCCGACCTGCTCAAAGGCCGGATCATCCTGGTCACCGGCGCCGGTCGCGGCATCGGCGCCGCCGCCGCCAAGGCCTATGCCGCCCTGGGCGCCACGGTCCTGCTGCTGGGCAAGACCGAAGCCAACCTCAACGAGGTCTACGACCAGATCGAAGCCGCCGGTCATCCGCAGCCAGCGGTCATCCCGTTCAACCTGGAAACCGCCCTGCCGCACCAGTACGACGAACTGGCGGTGATGATCGAGGAGCAGTTCGGCCGCCTCGACGGCCTGCTCAACAACGCCTCGATCATCGGCCCGCGCACGCCGATGGAGCAGCTGTCGGGCGACAACTTCATGCGGGTGATGCACATCAACGTCAACGCCACCTTCATGCTCACCAGCACCCTGCTGCCGCTGCTCAAGCTGTCGGACGACGCCTCGGTGGTGTTCACCTCCAGCAGCGTCGGGCGCAAAGGCCGGGCCTACTGGGGCGCCTATGGCGTGTCGAAGTTCGCCACCGAAGGGCTGATGCAGACCCTGGCCGACGAGCTGGAAGGCGTGGCGCCGGTACGCGCCAACAGCATCAACCCAGGCGCCACGCGCACGGCGATGCGGGCACAGGCCTACCCGAGCGAGAACCCGCAGAACAATCCGCTGCCCGAAGAGATCATGCCGGTGTATCTGTACCTGATGGGGCCGGATAGCAAGGAAGTGAACGGCCAAGCACTGAACGCGCAGTAAAACCCTTCGCGGGGGGGGGAACCCCCCCCCAACCACACAACGCGGGGGGGGGAGTGTCTCTCCGCACCTT
>NZ_JBMOWQ010000081.1:0-7078 GCF_049310485.1 Pseudomonas sp. GZD-209 | reverse complement strand
GGGGAAAAACCCCCGCCCACACAAAAAAAGCGTGTGAAATAGGCCCCCCCCCCGCGATGCTTTCAGCCCGCCGCCAAGGCCGGGCGCAGCCGCCCTTGCTGACGCCCTTCCAGCTGCATGCAACGCTCCAGGAACAGGAACATGCAGTCGTAGCTCTTGCAGATCGCCCGGCGCAGTTCGGTGCGCAACCCCAGCGTAGGGTTCTCTCCCGCCAGGGTGCAGATGATCTCCAGCGCCTCCCACGGGTGCGCATCGTCGTACTGGGCGTGCATCTTCAGCCACTTCATCGCGCGCTTGCGGGTTTCGTCGGGGAAACCTTGGGCGTAAGTGTCATTCGCGCAGACCACCGCCGACCACTCGCCCGTGGCACCTTCGATGGCGTAGTTGGTGGCGGCCATGGCGATGGCCAGTGACTCGGTGGCGCAGACCCGCCAGCACCAGTCGTTGAGGCCGTTGAGCTCTGGCGGCACTTCCTGCGCCTGCAACTCGTGCAGGTGAATACCGTGGGCCTGGCACCAGTGCACCCAGTAGTCGGCATGGTTGAGTTCGACGCGGATATTGCGCATCAGCCAGCGCCGCGCCATGTCTTCACCGGCATGGCGCCCGTAGCGGGTCTTGGTGAGGTTGTGAGCCATGTACAGCGAGAACTGCTCGACCACCGGCCAACCGCCGATCAGGTACTGGCGCACGGTCGCCGGGCGCAGCTGACCGTCGCGCAGGCGCTGGTAGAACTCGTGCTCGACCACCCTGCGCTTGCTTTCGCGGCAGTCCTCGATCAGTTGCTGGGCCCAATCCGGATAACTGGCCGGATCCATCAAGGGTCCGATCCTTATGAATGAATCAATCACTGTCAGCTCCTTGATTCCCTGTGATTCCCGGGCTGTATTCAGCGAAAGGTCCCCGGCGCCCGGTGCAACAGGGGTCTCGCGGCAATCCGTTGGCGCTGCAGGCTGTCGCAGGTGAACACCTGCGGCCGCTCGATGAGATAACCCTGGGCGTAATCCACGCCGATTTCCTGCAAAGCCTGTTCGATCAACGGCGTCTCGACGAACTCGGCGATGGTGCGCTTGCCCATCACATGACCGATGTGATTGATCACCTCAACCATAGCCCGATTGATCGGATCGTCGAGCATGTCTTTGACAAAACTTCCGTCGATCTTCAGGAAGTCTACTGGCAAATGTTTCAAATAGGCGAATGACGACATCCCGGCGCAGAAGTCATCGAGGGAGAACTTGCAGCCCAGCCCTTTCAATTCATTGATGAATCGAATCGCGCTCCCAAGATTGGCAATTGCGCTGGTCTCGGTTATTTCAAAACAGATGAGCCGTGGCGGGATATCGAACTCGCCAAACAGCCGCTGCAGGTATTCGAGGAAGTTGTCGTCACCGATGCTCGCCCCCGACAGGTTGATCGCGCACAGGGCCAACGGCCCTTCGCGCCCCTCGTCCAGGCATTGGCGGATCACCTGGAACACACTGCGCACCACCCAGCGATCGAGGGCCGTCATCAACCCGTAACGCTCGGCCGCCGGGATGAAGCTGTTGGGCAGGATGGTGCGGCCACTTTCATCGTGCAGACGCAGCAGGATCTCGATATGGCCAGGGCCTTCCTGCCCTTGCAGGGGGGCGATTTCCTGGGCGTACAGGCAGAAGCGGTTCTCCTCCAGGGCCACATGCAGGCGCTGGATCCAGGCCATCTCGCCAAAGCGCATGGACAGCTCGCTGTCGTCGGCGTGATACACCTGGACCCGGTTGCGGCCTTTCTCCTTGGCCATGTAGCAGGCCATGTCGGCAGCCCGCAGCGACGCCTCCAGGGTGCTCGGCGCCTGGGCGATATGCACCAGGCCAATACTCACGGTGGTGACGAATGGCCGGCCCTTCCACACAAAATGCAGGCTCTGCACCACCTGGCGCAACTGCTCGGCAATGCGCTCGGCCTGCTCCGGCGGGCAGTTCTCCAGCAGCACGCCGAATTCGTCGCCGCCCAGGCGCGCCAGGGTGTCCCCCTCACGCAGGCCCGACTGAAGCACCGCGCAGATATGCCGCAGCAACTCGTCGCCGGCGGCATGCCCAGAGGTGTCGTTGACCAGCTTGAACTGGTCGAGGTCGAGGAACATCAACGAATGGCGCCCCGCCTGGCGCACCAGGGTGTTGAGCGCCTGCTCCAGGCGATATTCGAATTCGCGGCGGTTGGCCAGCCCGGTGAGGGCGTCATGGGTCGCCTGCCAGGACAGGTTGGCGATGTATTGACGCTCCTGGGTCATGTCGTGGAGCACCACGACGATGCCGCTGACCTGGCCGTCGGTGAGTATCGGCGAACCCACCAGGTTGATGGACACCGTGCTGCCATCCAGACGCTGGATCAACCGGGCATGTTCGTCGCTGCCCTTGAGGCTGCCGCTGAGCACCTGCTCGACCAGGGTCCGGCTGTCCTTCTCGGCGTTCTCGTCGAGCAGGCTGAACAACGCCGCCAGAGGCAGGCCCTCGGCCTGGGCGGCCTGCCAGTGAGTCAGTTGCTCGGCAGCGGGATTCATGAAGGTGATGCAGCCATCGACGTCGGTGGTGATCACCGCATCGCCGATCGACTCGAGGGTGACCTGCGCCCGCTCCCGCTCTTCCTGCAAGGCACTGGCGAACGCCTGACGCTGGGCCAGCAGCTTGCTTGAGCGCAGCCAGGCCATGACGATGAGGAACAGCGCAGTGATCAGGTTGGTGAGCATCAGCACTTTGAGCAGCGCCCGCGAGCCCTCGCCCAGGGCATCGCTGAAGGCCTTGGCCGCCGGGGTCACGCCATCGTTGATGGCGACGATGCGAGCCCTCCATTGCGCCACCTGGCCGGCGTCGACCGCGCCGCCGACAAAGCCCTCGCGCATCTCACCGGCCAGCACATCGAGCTGGCGCAAGTAGTCGTCGCCGATATCCCAGTAGTCGATGGCGGTCTGCATGTAGCTGATGTTGCGAAAGTTGCGGTAGAACCAGATGATCCGGGCGACATCGTCCGGGTGGTTGCCGCCCTGCAGGATGCCCTTGCGCGCGGCCGCGATGTCTGGCTCCGGCTGGTCGAGCGCCAGGCGCAGGTTGTGGTCGCCCTGGGGCACCAGAATGGCCTGACGATAGCGCTGGTAGGTCAGCGGATGCCGGTCGTCGGCGTACAGGCTCAGGTAGTAGATGGCATCTTTCTGCGCCTTGGACCACAGGCTTTCCCCCGCCACGTAGGCACGTACCGAGGACAACGCATAGAGGCTGAGGCTGCCCAGCAGCACCTGGAAGACCACAACGGCAACGAAAGGCCAGATGATGCCCAGCAGCCTTGGCGCTTCGAGAGTCCGATTTCCCTTCATGTAGTCCCTGTCACGGCGGCAGATAAGGCACGAATCGACCTAGACACAGCACAGCGTAGGCCATTTGCCATGCCCGCGGCGTGCTTTTTGAATGTGACAAATCAGGCCTTTGTGGGAGCGGGTTTACCCGCGAAGGCGTCAGCCCAGGCAACATCGGCGCCTGATCATGCGCATTCGCGGGTAAACCCGCTCCCACAGGCTCAGTGCCTTGCAGGGAAGCGGATTCAGGTCTGTTGCAGATGCCCGTACAGCTTGGCGTACAAGCCACCTTCGGCGATCAGTTGCTGGTGGTCGCCATCCTCGGCCACATGCCCGCCATCGAACACCAGCACCCGGTCGGCCTGTTTCACCGCCGACAGTCGATGGGCGATGATCAGCGTGGTGCGCCCGCTGAGGAAACGCGCCAAAGCCTGGTGCAGGTTGTACTCGGTGGCGGCATCCAGCGCCGAGGTGGCCTCGTCGAGAATCACCACCTTGGGCTCGGCCAGCACCATGCGCGCAATCGCCAGGCGCTGGCGCTGGCCGCCGGACAGGCGCACCCCGGAGCGGCCGACCACGCTGTCCAGGCCCTGGGGGAGTGCCGCGATGGTGGCATCCAGCTGGGCGATGCGCAGCGCGTGCCAGCAGGCGTCGTCGCTGCAGTCGCGGCCCATGGTCAGGTTGGCACGCACGCTGTCGTTGAACAGCGATGGGTGCTGCAGCACCACCGCGACGTGCTCGCGCAAGGTCTCCAGGCCGATTTCCTGCAGGCTGGCACCACCGAAGCGGATGGTCCCGGCCTGGGCGCTGTACAGCCCCAGCAACAGTTGCACCAGGGTGCTCTTGCCACCCCCACTGGCGCCGACGATCGCCACCTTCTCACCCGGGGCGATGGACAGGTTCAACTGGTCCAGCACCGGTTCTTCGGCATAGGCAAAACGCAGGTCACGCACCTCGATCCCCACGGTCTCACGCCCGGCGAACGGGTCGCTGGCCGCCGGGTACTGCGGCTCGTCGGCACGCGCCAGCAACTCGTTGAGCCGGCTCAGGGCGCCGCCTGCGGCGTAGTAGGCGTACTGCAGGTTCAGCAATTGCTCCACCGGGCCGATCATGAACCACAGGTAGCTGAACACCGCCAGCATCTGGCCGATGGACAGATCGGAGAACAGCACGGTGAGCATGGCGGCGGCACGGAAGATATCGATGCCGAACTGGAACAAGAGCCCGCTGGCGCGGCCACTGGCATCGCTTTTCCACTGCGAAGCGACGGCGTAGTCGCGCACTTCGCGGGCCCGCAGGCCAAGGCGGCCGAGGAAATAGCCCTGGCGGTTGCCGGCGCGGATCTCCTGGATGGCATCGAGGGTTTCGGTCAACGCCTGGGTGAAGCGTGCAGTGCTGTCGTTCTCGAGCTTTTTCAGGTGCTTGACGCGTTTGCCCAACTGCACGGTGAAGTAGATCACCAGCGGGTTGAACAACAGGATCAGCAGCGCCAGCTGCCAGTGCATCCAGATCAGGATCGCCGCCGTGCCGGTGAGTGTCAGCACCGCCACCAGGAACCGGCTGAGGGTTTCGCCGACGAACTTGTCGAGGGTATCCAGGTCGGTGACCAGGTGCGTGGTCACCGTGCCGCTGCCCAGGCTTTCATACTCTTGCAGCGAGATACGCTTGAGCCGCTCGATCAGGCGGATGCGCAGGCGGTAGACGATATCCTTGGCCAGGCCCGCGAACAGCTTGGCCTGGACCACGTTGAAGGCCAGCGCGGCCAGGCGCAGGGTCAGCGTGGCGCAGAGCATCAGGCCGATATAACCGGCGGCCACCTGCCAGTTGCTGGGCAGCAGGTGGTTCATCCATTTGAGCGCGGCATCGCCATGCCCCAGCAACACTTCGTCCACCAGCAGCGGCAGCAGCAAGGGGATCGGCACACTGCACAGGGCGGCGAACACGGCCACCAGGTTGGCGCTCCACAGGGCTTTCTTGTGGTGCAGGGCCAGGCGGCGGATTTCCGCCCAGCTCAAGCGATCGGGCACAGCGGGGGGCTTCCCAGGTACCGGGTCTGGCGACCCGGGCAGGTCAAGCACAAACGGCCTGCTGCAGCCAGCGGCCGAGCAAGGGTTGCAGGCTCTGCAGCGGCTGATAGCCGTTGGTCAGCAGGGCCAGCTGGCCGTTGCGCTCGGCCAGCAGCGTGGGGAAGCCGGCAATGCCCAGGTCCTGCACCCAGGCGAAATCGGCCGTGGTGGCAGTGCGGGTGTCGTGGCTGGCGAAGCGCAGGGAGAACGCCTCCCGGTCGAACCCGGCCTGTTCAGCCAGCTCGACCAGTTGCGGGGCGCGGGTGACGTCCACGCCCTGCTCGTAGAACGACGCCTGGATCAGCTTGAGCAGATGCCAGGCGCGCTGCTCGTCCAGCTCACGCGCCGCAACCAGGGCGCGACAGGCAGGCTCGGTGTCGTAGACGAAACCGTCCGGCATCGCGCCTTCAAAACGGAACGGTTGCCCGGTGGCGTCATGCACCGCCTGCCAATGCTCGAGGATGTACTTGCGGGTCGAGGCGTCCAGGGCGCTGCCGCCGGTACGCAACCCGCCCGGCACCAGGCGGGTGCTGACACCGGCCTCGCGCGCCTGGGCGATCAGCGCTTCGGCCACCGGGGCGAAACCCCAGCACCAGGAGCACATCGGGTCCATCACATAGAGCAGGCGTGCGGACATGCATCAGGCCTCGGCTTTGTAGTTGAAACCGATCGGGTGCGGCTGGTTGCGCGCCTTGGCCAGCTCGATCTGTTTCTGGCGGTCGATGGCGCTGCGCCGGGTCTTCTCGCTCAGGTTGTCCCAGCAATGCGGGCAGCTCACGCCTGGCGAATAGTGCTCGGACTCGCGGTCCTGCGCATCGACCGGGTGGCGGCAAGCGTGGCACTGGTCGTACTCGCCCTCGCTCAGGTCATGACGCACGGTGACCCGGTTGTCGAAGACGAAGCAGTCGCCGTCCCACAGGCTTTCTTCCTGAGGTACTTCCTCGAAGTATTTCAGGATACCGCCCTTGAGATGATAGACCGCTTCATAGCCCTCACCGAGCATATAGCTCGAGGCTTTTTCGCAACGGATGCCACCGGTGCAGAACATGGCCACCTTCTTGTGCTTGCTGGGGTCGAAGTTGGCCTTGATGTATTCGGGGAACTCGCGGAAGGTCTCGGTCTTCGGGTCGATGGCGCCCTTGAAGGTGCCGATGGCTACTTCGTAGTCGTTGCGGGTGTCGATCAGCAGCACTTCAGGGTCGCTGATCAGGGCGTTCCAGTCTTTCGGATCGACGTAGGTGCCCACTGCCTTGTTCGGGTCCACGCCCGGCACGCCGAGGGTGACGATCTCTTTCTTGAGCTTGACCTTGGTGCGGTAGAACGGCTGCTCGTCGCAGTACGACTCTTTATGGTCAACGTCCACCAGGCGCGGGTCGTTGCGCAGCCAGGCCAGCAGCCCGTCGATGCCTTCACGGGTGGCCGACACGGTGCCGTTGATGCCTTCATGGGCCAGCAGCAGGGTGCCTTTGACGCCGTTCTCGAGCATGGCGTTGAGCAGCGGCTCGCGCAGCTCGAGGTAGTCTTCCAGGGTGACGAACTTGTACAGCGCCGCCACGACGATCGGTTGGGTCATTGCGTTGAATCTCCAGGTGGTTGCCCTCGTAAGGGGCGGACCGGAATGACAAAAACGACTGTACCGGGGCCACCACAGGGAGGACACAATCCCACCGGTTTGGGTGGTGGAGCGGGG
>NZ_JBMOWQ010000080.1:0-5382 GCF_049310485.1 Pseudomonas sp. GZD-209 | reverse complement strand
CCCCCCCTACACGGACTCCGTCGCGCGCTCCCCCCCCCCCCCGCATTTCCCCCGGTACGATATCTACAGGGGGCGGCAGTTTACCAGAATCCCAGGGAGGATTCAGTGCCCGCCGCCGGCACACACCGGCGAAGCCGGCGCACTGCCCACCTGCGCCCACTCGTCGGGGGTGTAGGTGTGAATGGCCAGGGCGTGAATCTCGCCCATCAGCTCAGCCATGGTGGCGTAGACCTTCTGGTGACGCTTGACGCTGTTCAGCCCGGCGAACTGCTCGCTGACCAGCACCGCCTTGTAGTGCGTCTCCTGGCCACGGCTGTGCATGTGGCTTTCGTTGAGCACTTCAAGGTGCGCGGTGCCCAGCGGCGCCAGTTGCTGTTCGATGCGTTGCTGCATGCTCATCGCGATGGACTCACTTCTTGGCCGGGGCCTTGCCGGCGTTCGGGTCGAGTTCCTTGGTCATGTCGTCGAGCAGCTTGTTGACCACCGGTACCGCAGGCTCGAGGCTCTGCTGGGTGAGCTGGGCCGACTGCTGGGTGACCTTGGGCATTTCGCGCAGGACTTTCTTGCCCAGCGGCGACTCGTAGAACTTGACCAGGTCGTTCAGCTCGCCCTCGGTGAAGGTGGCGGTGTACAGGTCGACCATCTTCGGCTTGAGCTTCTTCCAGCCGATGGCGTTGTCCAGGGCGGCGTTGGCCTTGGCCTGGTAGCTGTCGAGTACGGTTTTCTTGGAAGCCGGCGCCTTGGTCTGCTCGAAGCGCTGGGCGAACATCTGCTGGACCTGCATGTACACCGGGGTGCCCAGCTTGTCGGCGTTGGCCAGGGTCAGGAATTTCTCGGCGGCGGCATTGTGGCTGGGGGTGGCAGCGAGTACCTGGCCGCTGGCACAGACCAGGGCTACGGCGGCACAGAGGACACGGAGACGGGTCATTGCATTTCCTTCAAGAAAGGGAGGCGGGTACCTCAGAGTAGAGCATTCTGCGCTGTGATGGCGAAGTGCTCAAGGGCTACGACGAGCGTGGGAACCGCTTGGTCGAATCAGGGCCTAAACTGCGAATTCGGACTACAAAGGAGTGAGCGCAGCATGAGCCGTATCGAGACAGACAGCCTGGGCCCGGTGGAAGTTCCGGAGGGCGCCTACTGGGGCGCGCAGACCCAGCGCTCGCTGATCAACTTCGCCATAGGCAAGGAACGCATGCCCCTCGCGGTGCTGCACGCCCTGGCGCTGGTCAAGAAAGCCGCGGCACGGGTCAACGACCGCAACGGCGACCTGCCCGCCGACATCGCCCGGCTGATCGAGCAGGCCGCCGACGAAGTGCTCGACGGCGAGCACGACGATCAGTTCCCGCTGGTGGTCTGGCAGACCGGCAGCGGCACCCAGAGCAACATGAACGTCAACGAGGTGATCGCCGGGCGCGCCAACGAACTGGCCGGCAAAGGTCGCGGCGGCAAGATACCGGTCCACCCCAACGATCACGTCAACCGTTCGCAAAGCTCCAACGACTGCTTCCCCACCGCCATGCATATCGCCGCCGCCCAGGCCGTGCACCACAAGCTGCTGCCGGCCATCGCCGAGCTGTCGTCCGGGCTGGCCGAGCTGTCAGCGCGCCACCAGAAGCTGGTCAAGACCGGCCGCACGCACATGATGGACGCCACCCCGATCACCTTCGGCCAGGAAGTCTCGGCCTTCGTCGCCCAGCTCGACTACGCCCAGCGCGCCATCCGCGCCACCCTGCCGGCGGTCTGCGAGCTGGCCCAGGGCGGTACGGCGGTGGGCACCGGGCTCAACGCCCCGCACGGTTTTGCCGAGGCCATCGCCGCGGAGCTGGCAGCCCTCTCCGGCCTGCCCTTCATCACCGCACCGAACAAGTTCGCCGCCCTCGCCGGCCACGAGCCGCTGACCAGCCTGGCCGGCGCGCTGAAAACCCTGGCGGTGGCGCTGATGAAGATTGCCAATGACCTGCGCCTGCTCGGTTCCGGCCCGCGCGCGGGGCTGGCCGAAGTCCGCCTGCCGGCCAACGAGCCCGGCAGCTCGATCATGCCCGGCAAGGTCAACCCGACCCAGTGCGAGGCGCTGTCGATGCTGGCCTGCCAGGTGCTGGGCAACGACGCGGCAATCGGCTTTGCCGCAAGCCAGGGGCACCTGCAGTTGAACGTTTTCAAGCCGGTGATCATCCACAACCTGCTGCAGTCGATCGAGCTGCTGGCCGATGGCTGCAGCAACTTCCAGCAGCACTGCGTGGCCGGTATCGAGCCCGACGCCGAGCAGATGGCCGAGCACCTGGAGCGCGGGCTGATGCTGGTGACGGCGCTCAACCCGCACATCGGTTATGACAAGGCCGCGGAAATCGCCAAGAAGGCCTACAGCGAAGGCAAGACCCTGCGCGAGGCGGCATTGGAGTTGAAGTACCTGACCAACGAGCAGTTCGACCAGTGGGTAAGGCCGGAGAACATGCTGGCGCCAGGCGGCAAGGGCTGAAAACCATCGCGGGGCAAGTCGCAGCGGCGCACCGCCGCTCCCACGCTGGACTGCCCCCAAGAATTGGATTGCTTTCCAACTTTTTTGCAAGCCCAGCGTGGGAGCGGGCTTGCCCCGCGATGGGCTTTCAGCCGAGCTGCGCCCGCCGCGCCTTCCACCCCGCCACCAGCGATGGCCCCAACGCCACCAGCGCCGACCCCAGCACCACCGTCACCGCCCCGAGATACCCCAGCGCATTGATATCCTCGGCATGCACGTATTCCGGCCAGGCCCAGGCCGCGATCGCCACCGCAATGAAAGTGACCAAAGGCGTCAACGCCAAGGTCGCGCTCACCCGCGAGGCCTCCCAGTGCGCCAGGGCTTCGGCGAAGGCGCCATAGGCCACCAGCGTGTTGAGGCAGCAGGCCAGCAGCAACCAGCCCTGCAATGGGCTCAACTGCAGGGCCTCCAATGGGTGCACCCAGGGCGTCAGCAGCAGGGCGCAGCCCAGGTACATCACCATCATCACCTGCTGCGAGCCCCACACCGTCAGCAGTTGCTTCTGGCTCAGGGCGTAGAACACCCAGATGCTGGTGGCCAAGAGGATGGTCAACACCCCGGTGGTGTAGGCACCCAACGAAGTCAGCAATTCTTCCAGGCGCTGGTTGAAGAACAGCCCGAAGCCCGCCAACAGCACCACCAGGCCAATGCCCTGCCCCAGGCTGAAGCGCTCCTTGAACACGAACACACTGGCCACCAGCAACAATACCGGCCCCAGTTGCACCACCAGCTGCGCGGTGCCGGGGCTGAGCAGCTTGAGGCCGATCAGGTACAACACATAGTTGCCCAGCAACCCGCCGATGGCGACCAGCATCAGCAGTTTGCCCTTGCCGCCCAGCCGGCCGAACGAAGGCAGGCGTCGACGGGCCGCCAGCCAGGCGAACAGCAGCCCACCGGACACCGCAAGGCGGTACCAGGTGACGGTCACCGGGTCCATCACTTGCAGTACCTGCTTGAGCTTGATGGGCAAGATGCCCCATAGCAGCGCGGTCAACAGGGCGAGCAGCAGGCCGAAAAGCCAACGGCCGGAAGTGATGTGCATGGTGTCCTCGGTCAGGCCCGTGGTGGGGGTAACTGGATTCTAAGGGGTTGCAGCGTCGGGCCGAGGACGGGTTACGGGAAAAGAATTCATCAGGTCATTCCGGCGGGGCATGCCCGATGCATTTGCGTGAATTTCTTCGCGGGTAAACCCGCTCCCACAGGGGCGGCGCATAACCTGTGGGAGCGGGTTTACCCGCGAAGAGGCCCACACGATCCTATTTCTTATGCCGGGCAAACGCCGCTTCCAGCGCCTCGTTGATGGTGCGCAGCACCTTCACCCGTGCCCAGCGCTTGTCGTTGGCCTCCACCAGCGTCCACGGCGCAATCTCGGTGCTGGTGCGGTCGACCATGTCGCCCACCGCTTCGCTGTAGAGGTCCCACTTGTCGCGGTTGCGCCAGTCTTCCTCGGTGATCTTGTAGCGTTTGAACGGGATCTGCTCGCGCTCCTCGAAACGCTCAAGCTGGGTCTGCTGGTCAATGGACAGCCAAAACTTGACCACCACCACCCCGGCGTTGCGCAGTTGCTCCTCGAAGTCGTTGATCTCGCCATAGGCGCGCATCCAGTCGGCCGGGCTGCAGAAGCCCTCGACCCGCTCCACCAGCACCCGCCCGTACCAGGAGCGGTCGAAGATGGTGAACTTGCCGCGCGCCGGAATATGCCGCCAGAAGCGCCACAGGTAAGGCTGGGCGCGCTCCTCCTCGGTGGGCGCGGCCACCGGCACGATGCGGTACTGCCGCGGGTCAAGCGCCGCCGCCACCCGGCGGATCGCCCCGCCCTTGCCCGCGGCGTCATTGCCTTCGAACACCGCCACCAACGCATGCCGGCGCATGTGCTTGTTGCGCAGCAGGCCGGCCAGGCGCGCCTGCTCGGTAACCAGCTGTTCTTCGTAGTCGCGCTTGTCCAGGCGCAAGGTCAGGTCCAACGCCCCGAGCAGGCTCTTCTGGTCGATGGCGCGCCCGAGCGGCGCCACATTGCCCTGATGCTTGCCCTTGGGGTTGTTGGCCAGCGCAGCCTGCAGGCTTTCCAGCAGGATGCGCCCCACCGCCAGGCTGCGGTAATGCGGGTCGAAGCCCTCGACCACATGCCAGGGCGCATAGTCGCGGCTGGTGCGACGCAGCACGCGCTCGCCAAAGCGCACGAAGCGGTCGTAGGTTTCCGATTGCTGCCAGTCCAGCGGGCTGATGCGCCAGTTGTGCAGCGGGTCGTCCTTCAGTGCCTTGAGCCGCGCCTTCATCTGCTTCTTGGACAGGTGGAACCAGAACTTGATGATCAGCGCGCCTTCGTCGCACAGCATCTGCTCCAGGCGCTCGGCCCCGGCGATGGCCTGGTCGAGCACGGCGTCCTTGAACTGGCCATGCACCCGCCCCTCGAGCATCTGGCTGTACCAGTTGCCGAAGAACACGCCCATGCGCCCTTTCGGCGGCAGGGCCCGCCAGTAGCGCCAGGCCGGCGGGCGGGCCAGCTCTTCGTCGGTCTGCTGGTCGAAGGTGCGCACCTCGATCAGGCGCGGGTCCATCCACTCGTTGAGCAGCTTGACCGTCTCGCCCTTGCCAGCGCCCTCGATGCCGTTGATCAGCACGATCACCGGGAAACGCCCCTGCTGCTTGAGGTCGTACTGGGCTTCGAGCAGCGCCTCGCGCAGGGCGGGCACTTCGGCCTCGTAGGTGTCCTTGTCGATGCTGTGACCGATTTCCGCAGATTCGAACATGCTGGGCTCCTTCATTGGATTAGCAAGATTAGCGGATTGCGCGTCAGGCTTCAGGCCCTATCGGGGGGGGAGAAAACCACCCCCCCCGTCGGCAACAAGGGGAGGGAGGGTGTCACC
>NZ_JBMOWQ010000079.1:0-5959 GCF_049310485.1 Pseudomonas sp. GZD-209 | reverse complement strand
TTAGCAAGATTAGCGGATTGCGCGTCAGGCTTCGGGCCCTATCGCGGGACAAGCCCGCTCCCACGCTGTTGGAAACGTGGGAGCGGGCTTGCCCCGCGATGGGGCCAATGCCTTAAAATCGGCCATCCGCCGCAACCGAGCCCCCCATGCCCACCTTCCAGCAACATGCCCAGATCGACTGGGACGAACAGGGCCGCCCCCACTCGCGCCAATACGACGATGTGTATTTCTCCAGGGAAGAAGGCATCGACGAAACCGTGCATGTGTTCATCGAGCAGAACCGCCTGCGTCAACGCTTCGCCGAACTGCCGCCACACGCCTGCCTGGTGATCGGCGAGACCGGCTTTGGCACCGGCATGAATTTTTTCTGCGCCTGGCAACTGTTCGACGAGCTGGCCCATGCCGATGCCCGCCTGCATTTCGTCAGTGTCGAGAAGTACCCGCTGACCCGTGACGACCTGGCGCGGGCCATGCAGCTGTGGCCACAGTTCGCCGCGTTCACCGGCCCGCTGCTCGAGCAGTACGTGGCCATCCACCCAGGCTTCCAGCAGTTCAGCCTCGATGGCGGCCGGGTAACCCTGACGCTGATGATCGGCGATGCCCTGGAGCAGTTGCCGCAGCTCGACGCACGCATCGATGCCTGGTTCCTCGACGGTTTCGCCCCGGCGAAAAACCCGGACATGTGGACCCCCGAGCTGTTCGCCCAGCTGGCACGCCTGTCGCACGCCGGCACCACCCTCGGCACCTTCACCACCACCGGCTGGGTTCGCCGGTCGCTGGTCGAGGCCGGTTTCACCATGAAGAAGGTGCCGGGGCTGGGCAAGAAATGGGAGGTGATGCATGGCCACTACAGCGCTGAACCGGCCGCCCTGCCCGCCCCCTGGTACGCCCGCCCGGCCGCACCACCCGGCCCGCGCGAAGCCCTGGTGATCGGCGCCGGCCTGGCCGGCAGTGCCACGGCCACCAGCCTGGCCACACGCGGCTGGCAAGTCAGCGTACTGGAACGCCACGACGGCCCGGCGCAGGAAGCCTCGGGCAACCCGCAAGGCGTGCTCTACCTCAAGCTGTCCGCCCATGGCACGGCGCTGTCGCAGATGATCCTTGCCGGCTTTGGCTACACCCGCCGCTGGCTACAGCGCCTGCAACGCGGCCAGGCCTGGGATGGCTGCGGGGTATTGCAACTGGCCTTCGACGACAAAGAAGCCGAGCGCCAGGCCAAACTGGCGGCTGCGTTCGACAGCAGCCTGCTGCAGGTGCTGGACCGCGACCAGGCCCAAGCCGTCGCCGGCGTTGCCCTGCCCGCTGGCGGCCTGTTCTACCCCGAAGGTGGCTGGGTGCATCCGCCCGCGCTGTGCCAGGCGCAACTCGACCATCCGCGTATCCGCCTGCTCAGCCACGCCAATGTGCTCGAACTGCGCAAGGCCGATGGCCTGTGGCAGGCCTGGGACGGCGAACGCCTGCTGGCCAGCGCGCCGCTGGCGGTGCTGGCCGGTGCCGCCGAGGTACGTAACTTCCCGGCCTGCGCCGGGCTGCCGCTCAAGCGCATTCGCGGGCAGATCACCCGCTTGCCGGCCACCGAGGCCAGCCGGGCATTGCAAACGGTGGTGTGCGCCGAAGGCTATGTGGCGCCGCCACGTGGCGATGAGCACACCCTGGGCGCCAGCTTCGACTTCCACAGCCAGGACACCACACCCACCCTCGCCGAGCACAAGGGCAACCTGGCGTTGCTGGACGAGATTTCCACTGACCTGGCCGAGCGATTGGCCGTCGGCACGCTCGCTGTCGAGCAACTGCAAGGTCGCGCGGCGTTCCGTTGCACCAGCCCGGACTACCTGCCCATCGTCGGGCCGGTGGCGGACACCGGAGCGTTCAATGAGGCCTATGCCGCGCTGGCCAGGGACGCGCGGCAGGTGCCGGATATCGCCTGCCCGTGGCTTGAGGGGCTGTATGTGAACAGCGGGCATGGCTCGCGTGGGTTGATCACCGCACCGCTGTCTGGGGAGCTGATTGCGGCGTGGGTCAGTGGTGAGCCGTTGCCGGTGCCCCGAGCCGTGGCCGAGGCCTGCCACCCGAACCGGTTCGCGTTGCGCCGGTTGATTCGCGGTAAATGACCAAAGCATCGCGGGGGGAGGGGAACCCCCCCCCACCACCCCAGGAGAGGGGTGTTTCCCCAAGAGACACCCCCCCCCAACACACCGTCTGGCGGCCCCCCCCCCCCCCGCGATGGCCACCCAGGCCATATAACAGATTGATCTAAAACTCTCACAACCCACCCCGGTCCCTACCTAAGTGCCCCGTCTTACGGGCACCTTCCCCAACGGCAAAACCGGTAAGGACTTATGTGCGGATTAGCAGGAGAGTTACGTTTCACCCCCTTCGACCAAGCCCCTCGCCCGGCGGACCTCGCCGCCGTGGAGCGCATCACCCACCACCTGGCGCCCCGCGGCCCGGACGCCTGGGGCTTCCATAGCCAGGGCCCGATCGCCCTCGGCCACCGCCGGCTGAAGATCATGGACCTGTCCGACAACTCGGCGCAGCCGATGGTCGACAACCCCCTCGGCCTGGCCCTGGCTTTCAACGGCGCCATCTACAACTTCCCCGAGCTGCGTGAGGAACTGCAGGCGCTGGGCTACCGCTTCCACTCCGATGGCGACACCGAGGTGCTGCTCAAGGGCTACCACGCCTGGGGCGCAGCGCTGCTGCCCAAGCTCAACGGAATGTTCGCCCTGGCCATCTGGGAACGCGACAACCAGCGCCTGTTCCTGGCCCGCGACCGCCTCGGCGTCAAGCCGCTGTACCTGTCGCGCAACGGCGAACGCCTGCGCTTCGCCTCGACGCTGCCGGCGCTGCTCAAGGGCGGCGACATCGACCCGATGCTCGACCCGGTGGCGCTCAACCACTACCTCAACTTCCACGCCGTGGTGCCGGCGCCGCGCACCCTGCTGGCCAACGTGCAGAAGCTCGAACCCGGCACCTGGATGCGCATCGACCGCCACGGCGAAGTCGAGCGCCAGACTTGGTGGCGACTGCACTACGGGGCCAACCCCGACGAGCAGGAACTGGACCTGGAAGGCTGGACCACCCGGGTGCTCGACGCCACCCGTGACGCCGTGGCGATCCGCCAGCGCGCGGCGGTGGACGTTGGCGTGCTGTTGTCCGGCGGGGTCGATTCGAGCCTGCTGGTCGGCCTGCTGCGTGAAGCCGGGGTCGACGACCTGTCGACCTTTTCCATCGGTTTCGAGGATGCTGGTGGCGAGCGCGGCGACGAGTTCCAGTACTCCGACCTGATCGCCCGCCATTACAGCACCCGCCACCACCAGTTGCGCATCGCCGAGCACGAGATCATCGAGCAGCTGCCGGCGGCATTCCGGGCCATGAGCGAACCGATGGTCAGCCATGACTGCATCGCCTTCTATCTGTTGTCGCGGGAAGTAGCCAGGCACTGCAAGGGCGTGCAGAGCGGCCAGGGCGCCGACGAGCTGTTCGCCGGCTACCACTGGTACCCGCAGGTGGATGGCGCGCAGGACCCGTTCGCGGCCTACCGCGAAGCCTTCTTCGACCGCAGCCACGACGAATACCGCGACACCGTGCAGGCCCCCTGGCTGCTGGACAACGACGCCGCTGGCGACTTCGTCCGCGAGCATTTCGCCCGCCCTGGTGCGCCGGACGCGGTGGACAAGGCGCTGCGCCTGGACAGCACGGTGATGCTGGTCGACGACCCGGTCAAACGGGTGGACAACATGACCATGGCCTGGGGCCTGGAGGCGCGCACCCCGTTCCTCGACTACCGCCTGGTCGAACTGTCGGCGCGCATCCCGGCGCACTTCAAGCTGCCCGATGGCGGCAAGCAGGTACTCAAGCAGGCGGCGCGGCGGGTCATCCCCCATGAAGTGATCGACCGCAAGAAGGGCTACTTCCCAGTGCCCGGGCTCAAGCACCTGGAGGGCGCGACCCTGGGCTGGGTGCGCGAGCTGCTGACCGACCCCAGCCAGGACCGTGGCCTGTTCAACCCGGCGATGCTCGACCGCCTGCTGAGCAACCCCCATGGCCAGCTCACCCCGTTGCGCGGCTCCAAGCTGTGGCAGCTGGCAGCGCTGAACCTGTGGCTCAGCGAACAAGGAATCTGATCGATGAAAGCCCACGAAATCGCCTACGGCCAGCGCCTGTTGCGCGGCCAGGCGCCGTCCTACGAACGCCTGCAGGCGCGCCTGGCCGGTGACGGCAGCGAGCCCCACGACCAACCCCGCGCGGTGCACTGTGGCTGGGGCCGCCTGCTG
Source organism: Pseudomonas sp. GZD-209 (assembly GCF_049310485.1). NCBI lineage: Bacteria > Pseudomonadati > Pseudomonadota > Gammaproteobacteria > Pseudomonadales > Pseudomonadaceae > Pseudomonas > Pseudomonas sp. GZD-209. The sequence continues at coordinate 1,682 of NZ_JBMOWQ010000079.1, read as the reverse complement.
ATCGGGCATACCTACCCCGACCCGGCCAGCCTGGCCGACGCCTTGCTGCAAGAGCGTGCCGGCGAGCGCGACATCGCCCTGTACGTGGCCGCGCCGCAGCAGGTGCTGGCCCAGGCGCCGCAGCAACTGTTCCTCGACCCGTCCGACACCCTGCGCCTGTGGTTCACCGACTACCGCCCGGCGCAGCGGGTGTTCCGCGGCTTTCGCATTCGCCGTGCGCAGAGCCCGGCGGACTGGCAAGCGGTGAACGCGCTGTACCAGGCCCGCGGCATGCTGCCATTGAACCCCGGCCTGCTGACCCCGCACCACCTCGGTGGCCCGGTGTACTGGCTGGCCGAAGACGAAGACAGCCACGCCGTGATCGGCAGCGTCATGGGCCTGAACCACAGCAAGGCCTTCGACGACCCCGAACACGGCAGCAGCCTGTGGTGCCTGGCGGTCGACCCACACTGCACCCGCCCCGGCGTTGGCGAGGTGCTGGTGCGCCACCTGATCGAACACTTCATGAGCCGCGGGCTGGCCTGCCTCGACCTGTCGGTGCTGCACGACAACCGCCAGGCCAAGCGCCTGTACCAGAAGCTGGGGTTTCGCAACCTGCCGACCTTCGCGGTCAAGCGCAGGAACGGCATCAACCAGCCGCTGTTCCTGGGCCCCGGCCCCGAGGCCGGGCTCAACCCCTATGCGCGGATCATCGTCGACGAAGCATTGCGCCGCGGCATCGAGGTGCAGGTGGACGATGCCGCGGCCGGGCTGTTCACCCTGAGCCTGGGCGGCCGACGCATCCGCTGTCGCGAGTCGCTCAGCGACCTGACCAGTGCCGTGAGCATGACCCTGTGCCAGGACAAGCGCCTGACCCGCCAGGTGCTGCACGACGCCGGCCTGCAGGTGCCGGCGCAGCAACTGGCGGGCAACGCCGACGACAATCTGGCGTTTCTCGACGAGCATGGCGCGGTGGTGGTCAAGCCGGTGGACGGTGAGCAAGGCCAGGGCGTGGCCGTGAACCTGACCTGCATCGACGACGTCGGCCAGGCGGTGGAACAAGCCCGGCGCTTCGACAGCCGCGTGCTGCTGGAAAGCTTCCACCCGGGCAGCGACCTGCGCATCCTGGTGATCGGCTACGAGGTGGTGGCCGCGGCCATCCGCCACCCGGCCCAGGTGATCGGCGACGGCAAGCACAGCCTGCGCGCGCTGATCGAGGCCCAGAGCCGTCGGCGCCAGGCCGCCACCGGCGGCGAGAGCCGCATCCCGCTCGATGACGAGACCGAACGCACGCTCAAGGCGGCGGGCGTTGGCTACGACCATGTACTGCCGGCCGGCCAGCGCCTGGCCGTGCGACGCACCGCCAACCTGCATACCGGGGGAACGCTGGAAGACGTGACCGAACGCCTGCACCCGGTGCTGGCCGATGCCGCTGTGCGGGCGGCGCGGGCGCTGGAAATCCCGATGGTGGGGCTCGACTTCATGGTGCGCGATGCCGAGCAGCCGGATTACGTGATCATCGAGGCCAATGAACGCGCGGGGCTGGCCAACCATGAACCGCAGCCCACGGCTGAGCGCTTTGTCGATTTGCTGTTCGCCCACAGCAAAGCGCCAGCCTGAACATCATCGCGGGGCAAGCCCGCTCCCACGTACTGCCCCCCCAAATTCTTGGGGCAATCAAGTTGCGTGGGAGCGGGCTTGCC
>NZ_JBMOWQ010000078.1:0-6804 GCF_049310485.1 Pseudomonas sp. GZD-209 | reverse complement strand
CGACCAGCCTGACCATCGAAGATGGCCAGGTGTTCGGCCTGATCGGCCACTCCGGCGCCGGCAAGAGCACCATGCTGCGCCTGATCAACCGCCTCGAGGCCCTCGAAACAAAGGAGAAATCCTGATGTCTGCGAAACACCCCGAACCCGATCTCGACTACCTGAAGAAAGTCCTGCTGGAAATGCTCGCCATCCCCAGCCCCACCGGTTTCACCGACACCATCGTGCGCTATGTCGCCGAACGCCTGGACGAACTGGGCATCCCCTTCGAACTGACCCGCCGCGGCACCATCCGCGCCACGCTCAAGGGTCGGCAGAGCTCGCCGGACCGAGCCGTCAGCGCGCACCTGGACACCATCGGCGCCAGCGTGCGCCAGTTGCAGGACAACGGCCGGCTGGCGCTGGCGGCCGTGGGCTGCTGGTCGAGCCGCTTCGCCGAAGGCAGCCGGGTCAGCGTGTTCACCGATACCGGCGTGTACCGCGGCAGCGTGCTGCCGCTGATGGCCAGCGGGCACGCCTTCAACACCGCCATCGACCAGATGCCGATCAGTTGGGAACACGTGGAAGTGCGCCTGGACGCCTACTGCACCACCCGCGCCGACTGCGAAGCGCTGGGGATAGCCATCGGTGATTTCGTCGCCTTCGACCCGCTGCCGGAGTTCACCGAAAGCGGCCATATCAGCGCCCGTCACCTGGACGACAAGGCCGGCGTGGCGGCGTTGCTGGCAGCGCTCAAGGCGGTAGTGGAAAGCGGCCGGCAGCCATTGATCGACTGCCACCCGCTGTTCACCATCACCGAGGAAACCGGCTCGGGCGCTGCTGCCGCCCTGCCCTGGGATGTCAGCGAGTTCGTCGGTATCGACATCGGTCCGGTGGCCCCCGGCCAGGCCTCCAGCGAACATGCGGTGAGCGTGGCCATGCAGGACTCGTCCGGGCCCTATGACTACCACCTGTCGCGCCACCTGCTGAAGCTGGCTGGCGACCAGGGCCTGCCGGTGCGCCGCGACCTGTTCCGCTACTACTTCAGCGACGCCCATTCGGCGGTGACCGCCGGCCACGACATCCGCACCGCCCTGGTGGCCTTCGGTTGCGATGCCACCCACGGCTACGAACGCACCCATATCGACAGCCTGGCGGCCCTCAGCCGGCTGCTCTGCGGCTACCTGTTGAGCCCGCCGGTGTTCGCCAGCGATTCGCAGCCGGCCAACGCCTCGCTGGAGCGCTTCAGCCACCAGCTGGAGCACGATGCGCAGATGGAAAGCGACACCCGGGTGCTGGTGGGGGACATCTGGGTGGGGAAAAGGGTTTGAGGTTTGGTGGTGGCTGTACGGGCCTCATCGCCGGCAAGCCGGCTCCCACAACTGCCTATGCGCCCCAGTGGGAGCCGGCTTGCCGGCGATTGGCAGGAGCGGCCAATGCGCATCGCACAGCTTGCCCCGCCCTGCGCCACCCCGCACAATGTCAGGCCTTTCTGGCGTCAATCCGCAGGACCCTGCATGAAAATCAACAAACCCACCGCCATCGCCCGCCGCAACGAAGCGCTGGCCCGCCCGGTACTCGACAGCGACAACACCCTGTTCGCCATCCTCGACACCAAGCGCAACCTGTGGTGGTTCGAAGTGCCGGTGGCACTGCTGCGCAAAGGCCAGCCCGACTGGGTCAACCTGTTGCTGCACACCCCGGAAACCGACGAACTGCAGCACCTGAAGGTGCCGGTCAACTTCCTCCGTGCTCACCAGGAGCAGATGGAAGTGCGCCACCCCGGCAAGCGCCGCTCCACCATCAGCCTGGCGCTGAGCGCCGACCGCGATTCGCTGCTGCGCGACACCCGCCCGGGTGGCGAGCAACTGGATTTCCGCACCTTCGTGCAGGCCTGATCAGGCCCGCTCGATCCGGTCGTCATGGATGACGATCTTGCCCTGCTTGAACAACGCGCCAATGGCCTTCTTGAAGTTGCCCTTGCTGACGTTGAACATCTGGCTGATCACCGCCGGGTCGCTCTTGTCGCACACCGGCAACGTGCCACCGGCCGCTTCCAGGCGCTGCATGATCTGCTCTTGCAGGCCGTCGGCCAGCGCTTCGCCCACCGGTTGCAGGCTCAGGGCGATCTTGCCGTCGTGGCGCACTTCCTTGATGAAGCCCTTCTCGTGCATACCTGAACGCAGGAACTTGAACACCTCGTTCTTGTGGATCAAGCCCCAGTGGCGGTTGTTGATGATCGCCTTGAAGCCCATCGGCGTCTCGCCGGCCACCAGCAGCTCGACCGGCTGGCCGACCTTGTAGTCGACCGGGGCGTTGTCCAGGTAGCGATCCAGCTTGGCAGTGGCGGTGATGCGGCGGGTGCGCTTGTCCAGGTAGGCATGGACCACGCAGTAGTCGCCGATCTTCAGCGGCCGCGACTCTTCCGAGTACGGCATCAGCAGGTCCTTGGACAGGCCCCAGTCGAGGAAGATGCCCGCGCCGTTGATGTCCTTGACCTTGAGGCTGGCGAACTCGCCCACCTGCATTTTCGGCTTCTCGGTGGTGGCGATCAGTTGGTCTTCGCTGTCCAGGTAGATGAACACGTTGAGCCAGTCATCGAGTTCCAGCTCTGCGCCCTTGGGGAAGTAGCGACGCGGCAGCAGGATTTCGCCATCGGCGCCGCCGTCCAGGTACAGGCCGAATTCCACGTGTTTCACGATTTGCAAACTGTTGTAGCGCCCAAGCAGAGCCATTTGTGAAGATCCTCAAGACAAGGCGGCTATTCTAACACCTGACCCGCCCGGCCGCCCGAGCGCACATGCACCGGAACCGCCGCGCGCCCTTTGCGTCTACCGCCTGGCCAGTCCCTGCAAGGATTCGCTCATGCCTGTACGCCTGACCAAAGCCCTGCTCATCGTCGTTGCCCTGGCCCTGGTGCTGGCGGCCTGCAACCGCATCGACCTGGCCTACCGCAACCTCGACCGCCTGGTGCCGTGGTCGCTGGGCGACTACCTGGACATGAACCGCGAGCAGAAGCGCCTGCTCGACGAACGGCTGAAGGAGCAACTGGCCTGGCACTGCAAGACCCAACTGCCCGGCTACCTCGACTGGCTCGACCGGGTGCAAGGGATGGTCGCCAGCGATACCGTCACCGATGCGACCCTGCAACAGCGCACTGCCGAGGCACGCCAGGCGATCGGACGGGTCGCCGAGCAGATCACTCCCTCGGCCAGCGAGCTGTTGCGCGGCATGAGCGACGCCCAGGTGGCCGAGATGCGCCAGGCGTTTCGCCAGGACATCGACAAACGCCGGCAAACCTATGCCGAGACGCCGCTGCCCAAACAGGTCGCACAACGCGCCACGCGCATGGAGAAACGCCTTGAACCCTGGCTTGGCGAACTGACCCGTGAGCAACGCCTGCGGGTGATGAGCTGGTCGCAGGCGTTGGGCGACCAGAACCGCAGCGCAATCGCCAACCGCGCCCACTGGCAACAGCAGCTGGCGCTGGCGATGGAGCAACGCGCCTCCCCCGGTTTCGAGCCACGCCTTGCGCAGTTGCTGCAGCGCAAGGAGAGCCTGTGGACGGCGGAGTACCGTCAGGCCTTCCAGAACAGCGAGCAGCAGGCACGCAGCCTGCTGGTGGACCTGATGAAACAGAGCAGCCCGGTGCAGCGGCAATTCCTGCAGCAGAAGTTGAACAAGGTGCGCACGGATTTCAGTGAGTTGAAGTGCCTGAAAGGCTAAAAACAGCCGGGACAACGTGGGAGCGGGGGGGGGGGGGGGGGGGGGGGGGGGGGGGGGGGGGAGGGGAGGGGGGGGGGGGGGGGGGGAGTGGGGGGCTTGCCCCGCGATGGCGTCTGTAGGGCCACAACCATTGCCTGGTCGGACGCTATCGCGGGGCAAGCCCGCTCCCACGAGTCCCTCCTTGTCAGCGCACCTTGCGCCGGTAAGGGAACACATCGATCACCTTCCCCGCCCGAATAGCCTCCTGCAGCCCCTTCCAGTAATCGGCGTCATACAGCTCGCCATGCAAGCGGCTGAACAAACGCCGCTGGCCCATATCAGCGAACAGGAACGGGGGGAACTCCTCGGGGAACACGTCGTGTGGGCCGATCGAATACCACGGCTCGCCGGACATTTCGTCCTCCGGATAGCGCGGTGGCGGGATATGGCGGAAGTTGACCTCGGTAAGGAAACAGATTTCGTCGTAGTCGTAGAACACCACCCGGCCATGGCGGGTGACACCGAAGTTCTTCAGCAGCATGTCGCCGGGGAAGATATTCGCCGCCGCCAGTTGCTTGATCGCCAGCCCGTAATCCTCCAGCGCCTCCAGCACCTGCGCTTCACTGGCATGCTCCAGGTACAGGTTGAGCGGGGTCATGCGCCGCTCGGTCCAGCAGTGGCGGATCAGCACGGTGTCACCTTCCAGCGTTACGGTGGAAGGCGCCACCTCCAATAGCTCGGCCAGGCACTCGGGGTCGAACTTGGCCTGCGGGAAGCGAAAATCGGCGAACTCCTGGGTATCGGCCATGCGCCCGACGCGATCGACGCTTTTCACCAAGCGGTACTTGTCGATCACCGTGGCACGGTCCACGGTCTTTGAGGGCGAAAAGCGGTCCTTGATGATCTTGAACACGGTGTTGAAGCCCGGCAGGGTGAACACGCTCATCACCATCCCCCGTACCCCCGGGGCCATGATGAAACGGTCATCGCTGCGCGCCAGGTGGCCGATCAGCGCGCGGTAGAACTCCGACTTGCCGTGTTTGTAGAAGCCGATCGAGGTGTACAGCTCGGCGATATGCTTGCCCGGCAGGATGCGCTTGAGAAAGTTGACGAACTCCGCCGGCACCGGCACATCGACCATGAAGTACGAGCGGGTGAAGGAGAAGATGATCGACACCTCGGCCTCGTCGGTGATCAGCGCGTCGGCCTCGATGCCATGCCCTTCGCGGTGCAGCAGCGGGATTACCAGCGGCCACTGCTCGTCGACCGTGTGCAGGCGACCGACCAGGTAGGCGCCCTTGTTGCGGTACAGCACCGGGGTGAACAGCTCCACGGCCAGCGCCGGGTCCTTGCACACCCAGTCGGGCAGGCTCTCGCGCAGTTGCTGCTCCAGCCGTGCCAGGTCGCCCTCCAGGTCACCGTAGGGTTCGTTGAATGCATAATCGGCGAAGATCGCCCGCAGCAAGCTCTTCAGCCCGCCCTCAAGCGGGTAAGTACAGGTTTGCGCCGCGCGCTCGTGGCTGCGCATCGAAGGCCGGGTGGTGTGGATGAACATGCAGCCGTCGCTGATCTGGTCATGGCTGAACAGGCTGCAGAACAGCGAGTTGTACCAGGTTTCGGACAGTTCATCGTCCAGGCGCGGGTCGATCAGGCGGATGTAAGCGCTCTTCACCAGCGGCCACTGCTCCACGTCCAGCAGCACCGGCGCCTGGAACCCTTGGCGCAACCTGCCGTTGGCCTCGGCGACCTTTTCTTCGTAGAGGTTGATACGGGCCGCAGCCGCTTGCTGGATGTCCTGCCAGCGCGCCTGCTCGAAACGCTCGCGGGCGCCCAGGGTGATGCGGCGAAAATACTCGCGGTAGTCGTCGAAGCCCTCGAGGATCACGCGGGCGATGTCGGCAGCGGGCCAAGGTTGGGTCATGCGCGGGGCCTCGAATCAAGGTGAGTTAAAGAGCTTAGTCGCCTGCGGCTTTTACGGAAGACCATACGGCCCATCGCGGGGCAAGCCCGCTCCCACGCCGCTCCCCCGTGTGTGGTGTGTGGCGTGGGAGCGGGCTTGCCCCGCGATGGGCCGCACGCAATTACAGAGCAAGAAAGCACAAGAATCGCCACACCTGGTGACGTACACTCGCGCCCCTGCCCCACTGCCGGAGACCCCCGTGAGCCCCATCGCCCTAGCCCGCCTGCTGACCCTTGCCGCTGTCTGGGGGGCGAGCTTCCTGTTCATGCGCATCATTGCCCCGGAACTCGGCACAGTGCCGACCGCGTTCTTCCGGGTGTCGATCGCCTGCCTGGGGCTGATCGTGATCCTCGCTGCCACGCGAGTGCGCTGGGACTTCAACGGCAAGCTGGGCGCCTGCCTGGTGCTGGGCATGATCAACTCCGGCATCCCGGCCACCTTCTATTCGGTGGCAGCGCAGGTGCTGCCGGCCGGCTATTCGGCGATCTTCAACGCCACCACGCCCCTGATGGGCGTGCTGATCGGCGCGCTGTGCTTCCGTGAACCTATGACCCTGGCCAAGCTGTGCGGGATATTCCTGGGCCTGTTCGGCGTCGGCATCCTCAGCGGCGCAGGGCCTGCGGCGCTGGACCTGGCCTTGCTGCAAGGCGCTCTGGCGTGCCTGGCGGCAACCACTTGCTATGGGTTCGCCGGCTTCCTCGCGCGGCGCTGGATCAGCGGCCTGGACAGCCGCCTGTCGGCCCTGGGCAGCATGCTCGGCGCGACCCTGCTGCTTAGCCCGCTGTTCGCCTGGAGCGCCCTCACCCAACCGCCAGCCAGCTGGGGTGGCTGGCAGGTGTGGCTGTCACTGCTGGGCCTGGGCCTGCTGTGCACCGCGTTCGCCTACATCCTGTACTTCCGCTTGCTGGACGAGATCGGACCGGTCAAGGCCAGTACCGTGACCTTTCTGATTCCGGTGTTCGGCGTGCTGTGGGGGGCATGGCTGCTGGACGAGCCACTGTCGATGGCGCACCTGTACGGCGGGATGCTGATTGGCGCGGCACTGTGGCTGGTGTTGCGCCCCGCCCGGCAGTGAACCAGGCAGCGTGGGAGCTGTGTAGCGTGGGAGCGGGCTTGCCCCGCGATTTCGTCAGATCGGACGACGCATCGCGGGGCAAGCCC
>NZ_JBMOWQ010000077.1:0-3821 GCF_049310485.1 Pseudomonas sp. GZD-209 | reverse complement strand
CCCCCCCCCCTGTTTTCCCTCCCCCCCCCCCCCCCCCCCTCCCCCTCCCCCCCCCCCCCCCCCCCCCCCCCCCCCCCCCCCCCCCCCCCGCTCCCATAGGTGTCAGGCCTGCGCTGTACGCAACGCCGGCTTGCGGAACACAAACAGCAGCCCGACCACGATCAGCCCCATGCCCAGCAGGCTGAGCGGCGCCAGGCGGTTACCGAAGATGATGAAATCCATCACCGCCGTTACCGCCGGCACCAGGTAGAACAGACTGGTGACATTGACCAGGTTGCCCCGCGCAATCAGCCGGTACAGCAACAGCGTGGCCAGCAACGAGACCACCAGCCCCATCCACAACAGCGCACCCACGAAGCTGGCATTCCACGCCACCTGCAACGGCTGGAACGGCGCGAACAGCGCGCACAGGGCAAAACCTGCCAGGTACTGCAGCGGCAAGGTGCCCATGGGGTTGTCGGTGATGCGCTTCTGCAGGATCGAGCCGCAGGTCATGCTGGCCAGCGCCAGCAAGGCGAACAGCATCCCGAGCAACGAGACGCCACCCAGGTTGATGCCCTGGTAGACCACCATCACCAGCCCGCCGAGGCCCAAGCCAAGGCCGAACAGCCGGCTCCAGGAACGCTGACGCTCCATCAGGACCACGGTGAGGATTGGCTGGACGCCCATCACTGTGGCCATGACGCCGGGGGTGACGTGGGTGTTCAACGCCAGCAGGTAGAAGATCTGGTACGCGCCGAGTAACACGCAACCGGTACCCAGGGCGCGCAGGATGCCACCCCGGCTACGTGGCCAGCGCAACCCCAGCAACGGGCCGATCAGCAACAGCCCGGCCAGTGCCAGCGCCGAGCGCAGCAGGAGGAAGGCGAAAGGGCTGGCCTGGGCCAGGCCAAGCTTGGAGACGATCGCCCCGCTGCTCCACAGCAGGACGAACAGGCTGGTGGTGGCCGCCGAGGCCACGGATGCTTTGTTGAAAACAGACATGTATTGCCACCTGTATGGGCAAGGAAAGCCGTACGGGCGGTTCTATCGCGTATCGAGGGATAGCCGACCGTGTTCAGTAGGTTGCGTGTGCTGGGGATGCGGCCAGAAGCCGATCAGCCCAGTACGACCACGCAAGGAGGCGGAGCTACGCCGCCTACGACGCCACTGACAGGTGGTGGGTAATGACTGATCATGGCCGGCTGCTGGCTGCCACGCACAACCACGCCCGCGACAGGCGCGAGAACGTAAGCAGTGGTGGAAGGGATGGCTGGCATGAACAGGTCTTCTGCAGAAGTGAATTTTTCGGAATATATCGGTGTATTCATCGCGGGGCAAGCCCGCTCCCACGCGGGGGAACGGGCATACCCCTGCGGGTCAGAACAACCAGCGGTACAGCGCAACGGCCACCAGCACCGCCAGCACTGGCCGCAGCACGCGGTAGGCCTTCGGATTGGCACGCTTGAACTGCTTCACGCGGGAGCTGATCACATTGCTGAAACGCTTGCTCCAGGCATACGCCTGGTTGATCCCGCCGACACGCTCGTCGTCGGTATTCTGCGGTGCGGTGGCACGGCCGAGGAAGGCGCTGACCTTGCGGTTGATGCGGGTCATCAACGGGCTGTTGAGCGGGCGCTCGACATCGCAGAACAGGATCACCCGAGTCATCTCGGTCTCGTTCTTCACCCAGTGCACGAAGGTCTCGTCGAACATTACGTCCTCGCCATCGCGCCAGGCGTATGGCTGGCCGTCGACGTAGATGCGGCAGTTGTCCGAGTTGGGGGTGGACAGGCCCAGGTGATAGCGCAGCGAACCGGCAAACGGGTCACGGTGCGGGTTCAGATGGCTGCCGCCGGGCAGCAGGGCAAACATCGCACCTTTGACGTTAGGAATGCTGTTGACCAGTTCGACGGTCTTGGGGCACAGCGCCTCGGCCGACGGCAGCGCTTTGTCGTACCACTTGAGGTAGAAACGCTTCCAGCCCTTCTTGAAAAACGAGCCGAAGCCGGCATCGTTGTCTTTTTCCGCGGCCTTGATGTAACCCTCGTCGAACAGGCGCATGGCCTCTTCGCGGATGGTTTGCCAGTTGTCCTTGAGCACGTCCAGTTCAGGGAAGCGCTGGCGGTCGAGGTACGGCTTGGAAGGCACGCCGGAGAACAGGTACATCAGGCTGTTGTACGGAGCGAACAGCGCCGAATGGTTGACGAACTGGCGCAGCACCGGCAGACGCGCCTTGCCGCGCAGGTGTACGAACAGCACGCTGCCGAAAAAGACCAGCAATACACCGGCCTTGGCGACAAAGGAAAAGGTCATGCAACACTCCTTGGAGGGGAAATCTGGCCATCCCCGAATAGCCGGACATCATAAACCCATCCGTCCCGGGTAAAAACAACCGGGGGCGGATCGCAGTGTTAAGGATTGTGCAATAAACGCCAGCAAGGGGTACGTGGGGAGGGGTGGGAAAAAAAACACAAGAAGGGGGGGTTGCGCCGGATCAGCGGTGCGGCCTGCCCCATCGCTGATCCGGCGCCCACATAGGCAACGCATACCCTGTGGGAGCCGGCTTGCCGGCGATGGGCTGCCCAGCAGCGCCAGGGGTTACTGCTGGTTTTCCTGCTCGCTGAACATGTCGCTGAACAGCATGCTGGACAGGTAGCGCTCGCCGGAGTCAGGCAGGATCACGACGATGGTCTTGCCCTGCATTTCCGGTTTTTCCGCCAGGCGCACCGCCGCCGCCATCGCCGCGCCACAGGAGATGCCACAGAGGATGCCCTCCTCCTGCATCAGGCGAATGGCCATGGCCTTGGACTCGTCCTCGGTCACCGTTTCCACCTGGTCGACAATCGACAGGTCGAGGTTCTTCGGCACGAAGCCGGCGCCGATGCCCTGGATCTTGTGCGGGGTGGGCTTGAGTTCCTCACCGGCCAGGGTCTGGCTGATCAGCGGCGAATTCACCGGCTCCACCGCCACCGACAGGATCGCCTTGCCCTGGGTGTGCTTGATGTAGCGCGACACCCCGGTGATGGTGCCGCCGGTGCCGACGCCGGCCACCAGCACGTCGACCGCGCCATCGGTGTCGTTCCAGATTTCCGGGCCGGTGGTCTTCTCATGGATGGCCGGGTTGGCCGGGTTGTCGAACTGGCCCGGCAGGAAGTGCTGCGCAGGGTCCGAGGCGACGATCTCGTTGGCCTTCTCGATAGCGCCCTTCATGCCCTTGGCCTTGTCGGTCAGCACCAGCTCGGCGCCCAGCGCCTTCAGCACCTTGCGCCGCTCCAGGCTCATCGACTCCGGCATGGTCAGGATCAGCTTGTAGCCGCGGGCGGCGGCCACGAAGGCCAGGCCGATACCGGTATTGCCCGAGGTGGGCTCGACGATGGTCATGCCCGGCTTGAGCTTGCCGCTGCTCTCGGCGTCCCAGATCATGTTCGCGCCGATCCGGCACTTCACCGAGTAGCCAGGGTTGCGCCCTTCGGTCTTGGCCAGGATGGTCACGCCGCGCGGGGCGATGCGGTTGATCTGCACCAGCGGCGTGTTGCCGATGGAATGGGCGTTGTCTGCGTAGATACGGCTCATGGCAGGTGTCCTTGAACATGAAAGAGCGGGGAAAAACATCAGGGTAAGCCTGCAACGGGGGAGCGTAAAGCCTGATCGCGCCTGCCGGGCGGCCGCTCGTGACGGACCATTCAGGGACTGAATACCGGGTCTGCGTTTGCAGGCGTCGGGGCTGGGGTTATAGTCGCTGACAAATCACAAACATGTGTCGCCCTGGCTACCCCTGTCGCGGGGCAAGCCCGCTCCCACGCTGCCAGTTCAGGGCGTGGGAGCGGGCTTGCCCCGCG
>NZ_JBMOWQ010000076.1:0-2226 GCF_049310485.1 Pseudomonas sp. GZD-209 | reverse complement strand
GTAGGGAAGCCAACCCCCCCCCACTCACGATCGGTGCGGGGCGGTGCGGCTTCCCCCCCCCCCGATAAGGTCGCCACGGGCTTTCCCCAGAGGATCGGTTCATGAAGTTCGAAGGCACCCGCGACTACGTCGCCACAGACGACCTGAAACTGGCGGTCAACGCGGCCATCACCCTGGAGCGCCCGCTGCTGGTCAAGGGTGAGCCCGGCACCGGCAAGACCATGCTCGCCGAGCAATTGGCCGCCTCGTTCGGTGCGCGCCTGATCACCTGGCACATCAAGTCGACCACCAAGGCCCACCAGGGCCTCTACGAGTACGACGCGGTCAGCCGCCTGCGCGACTCGCAGTTGGGCACCGACAAAGTCCACGATGTGCGCAACTACCTGAAAAAGGGCAAGTTGTGGGAAGCCTTCGAGGCCGAGGAGCGGGTGATCCTGCTGATCGACGAGATCGACAAGGCCGACATCGAGTTCCCCAACGACCTGCTGCAAGAGCTCGACAAGATGGAGTTCTACGTCTACGAGACCGACGAGACCATCAAGGCCAAGCAGCGCCCGATCATCATCATCACCTCCAACAACGAAAAGGAGCTGCCCGACGCCTTCCTGCGCCGCTGCTTCTTCCACTACATCGCCTTCCCCGACCGCGACACCCTGCAGCGCATCGTCGATGTGCACTACCCGAAGATCAGCGAATCGCTGGTCAGCGAGGCGCTGGACGTGTTCTTCGACGTGCGCAAGGTGCCGGGCCTGAAGAAAAAGCCCTCCACCTCCGAACTGGTCGACTGGCTCAAGCTGCTGATGGCCGACAACATCGGTGAGGCAGTACTGCGTGAACGCGATCCGACCAAGGCCATCCCGCCGCTGGCCGGGGCCCTGGTCAAGAACGAGCAGGACGTGCAACTGCTCGAGCGCCTGGCCTTCATGAGCCGGCGCGGCAACCGCTGACAGGAGCCGGGCCATGCTGCTCAACCTGTTCAATGAAATGCGCGCGGCCAAGGTGCCGGTGTCGGTGCGCGAGCTGCTCGACCTGCACCACGCCCTGCAGAAGGGCGTGGTGTTCGCCGACATGGACGCGTTCTACTACCTCGCCCGGGCCATCCTGGTGAAGGACGAACGCCATTTCGACAAGTTCGACCGCGCTTTCGCCGCCTACTTCAAGGGCCTGGACAACCTCGACCGGCACATCGAGGCGCTGATCCCCGAAGACTGGCTGCGCAAGGAGTTCGAGCGCTCGCTGAGCGACGAGGAACGCGCGCAGATCCAGTCCCTGGGTGGCCTGGACAAGCTGATCGAGGAATTCAAGAAACGCCTCGAAGAGCAAAAGGAACGCCACGCCGGCGGCAACAAGTGGATCGGCACCGGCGGCACCAGCCCGTTCGGCTCGGGCGGTTTCAACCCCGAGGGCATCCGCGTCGGCGAGGCCGGCAAGCGCCAGGGCAAGGCGGTGAAGGTGTGGGACCAGCGCGAGTACAAGAACCTCGACGACCAGGTCGAGCTGGGCACCCGCAACATCAAGCTGGCGCTGCGCCGCCTGCGCAAGTTCGCCCGTGAAGGCGCCGCCGAAGAGCTGGACATCGACGGCACCATCGACCACACCGCCCGTGACGCGGGGCTGTTGAACATCCAGATGCGCCCGGAACGGCGCAACACGGTGAAGCTGCTGTTGCTGTTCGACATCGGCGGCTCGATGGATGCCCATGTGAAGGTGTGCGAAGAGCTGTTCTCGGCCTGCAAGACCGAGTTCAAGCACCTGGAGTACTACTACTTCCACAACTGCGTCTACGAGTCGGTGTGGAAGAACAACCTGCGCCGCACCTCGGAGCGTTTCGCCACCTTCGACCTGCTGCACAAGTACGGCGACGATTACAAAGTGATCTTCGTTGGCGACGCCGCCATGGCCCCCTACGAGATCACCCAGCCGGGTGGCAGCGTCGAGCACTGGAACGAAGAAGCCGGGTATGTGTGGATCCAGCGCTTCATGGAGAAGTTCAAGAAGGTCATCTGGATCAACCCGTACCCCAAGCAGGCCTGGGACTACACGGCGTCAACCCACCTGGTGCGCGACCTGATCGAGGACAAGATGTATCCGCTGACCTTGCAGGGGTTGGAAGACGGGATGCGTTACCTCTCCAAGTAGTGTTTTGACTGGACTGACCTCATCGCGGGGGGGGGGAAACCCCCCCCCCATACCCGCGGGGGGAAGCGTGGGGGTAGGGGTGGCTCC
>NZ_JBMOWQ010000075.1:0-4825 GCF_049310485.1 Pseudomonas sp. GZD-209 | reverse complement strand
CGGGGCAAGCCCGCTCCCACGCCATACGCTCGTGGAAATGGCGTGGGAGCGGGCTTGCCCCGCGATGAGGCCGGCAGACTCACCTCCACCTGCGCAAATATGCCTGCTGCTCCCGCCACGCCTCATCCTGCACCACCGCCCGGAACCGCACCACCGCCCCCGGCATGCACTGCGCCAGTTGCGCCAGCGCCAGCGGCGTCAACGCGCCCAGCCGCGGATAGCCACCAATGGTCTGCCGGTCATTGAGCAGCACGATCGGCTGCCCGTCCGGCGGCACCTGCACCGCGCCCAGCGGGATGCCCTCGGAAATCATTGGCGCCCCCTGGTACACCAGCTGCGGCCCCAACAGGCGGATGCCCATGCGGTCGGCACGACTGTCCAATGTCCAGTCACGATTGAACGCCTCGAACAAACTGGTACCGCTGAAGTCGCCAATCTGCGCGCCCATCACCAGGTCCAGCAGCGGCTTCTCGGCATACACCGGACGCACCGTTTCAGGCACGTGGGAGCGGGCTTGCCCCGCGATGGCAGCACCCGCGTGCAACACCTCTCCTTTGAGCAACGCCCGGCCCTGCCCATCCAAGCCACCCAAGGCTTCGCGCACCACCGTCGCACAACTGCCCAGCACCACCTCACCCGCGAATCCGCCGGGCGCCGCCAGATAAGCCCGCGCGCCCTGGCGCGGCTGACGCAAGCTCAACTGCTGCCCCTTGCCCAGCCTGAAGCTGCGCCAAGGCGCCACTGGCTGGTCATCGATACGCGCATCCAGGTCGGCACCGGCCAACGCCAGTACGCAATCCTGTTCGGCGACCACGCTGAAACCGCCCAGGGCGATCTCGACCACGGCGCAATCCAGGTCATTGCCCAGCAGCCAGTTGGCCCAGCGCATGGCCACCCAATCCAACGCCCCGCCCTGGGTCACACCCAGGTGGCGCACACCGAAACGCCCGGCATCCTGCAACAGGCACAGCGCGGTGCTGGCCTCGATCCGCAACTGGCTCATGCCTGGGCCTCCAACGGGCTGTCGTCGCCGCCCAAGGTGATGAACTCACGGCGGTCAACCGCCACGAAACGTACCCGGTCGCCCGGCTGCAGCAGGCTGTAGCCTTCGCGCTCACGGTCGAACAGGCGCACCGGGGTGCGCCCGATCAGGTTCCAGCCGCCCGGCGATACCGCAGGGTAAGCGGCCGTCTGGCGTTCGGCGATGCCCACGCTGCCCGCCGCCACGCGCTTGCGCGGGGTGCTCAGGCGCGGGCTGGCCAGGCGCTCGTCGACCAGGCCCATGAAGCCGAAGCCGGGGGCGAAACCCAAGGCAAATACCGGATAGTCGCGCCCGCTGTGCAGGCCGATCACCTCGGCTTCACTCAGCCCGCTGCGGGCGGCCAGCAGTGGCAATTCAGGGCCGACACTGGCGTGGTACCACACCGGGATTTCGTGGCGCCGCCCGGCGCTGCCGGGGTCCGGCTGCAACCCTTCGAATGCCTGCACGATGCGCTGGCGCGCCGCGTTCGGTGCCAGGTCGAACTGCACCATCAGCGTGGTATAGGACGGCACCAGGTCGATCAACTGCGCGCCGAACACCGCTCGCAGGCGCTGGCTGGCGGCGAGAATCCAGGGCATGTTGGCCTCATCGATACGCTCGAACAGGCGCACCATCAGGCTGTCGAACGCCACCACCTCGATACGCGGCGTCATGGCAGCTCCAGCGCGTCGAGGGCCTGGCGGATCTGGCGTACGGCGGCCACCGAGCTTTCGTTGTCGCCATGCACGCACAGGGTGCTGGCGTTCAGCCCCACAGCGCTGCCGTTATCAGCCACCAGTGCTTCACCCCGGGCCAGGCGCAATGCCTGCTCGACCACCAGGGCCGGGTCGTGGTGCACCGCGCCCGGCAGGCGCCGCGACACCAGGTGACCGCTGGCGGTGTAGGCACGGTCGGCGAAGGCTTCGAACCACAGCGGCACGCCGATCTCGTCGCCCAGGGCCTGGGCGGCACTGTTGTCAGCGGTGGCCATCAGCATCAACGGCAGGTCGCTGCCGTAAGCGGCCACGGCCTCGAGCACGGCACGCAGCTTTTGCGGGTCGGCCATCATGTCGTTGTACAGCGCGCCATGGGGCTTGATGTAGGCCACCCGGCTGCCCTGCACCTTGCAGATGCCATCCAGCGCGCCGATCTGGTAGTGCAGCAGGTCGCGGATCTCCTCGCTGCTGCAGGCCATGGAGCGGCGACCGAAGCCCACCAGGTCCGGGTAGGCCGGATGCGCGCCAATGGTCACGCCATGCTCCAGCGCCAGGGCCACGGTGCGGCGCATGGTGCCCGGGTCGCCGGCGTGGTAGCCGCAGGCGATGTTGGCGCAATCGATGTACGGCATCACCTCGGCATCCAGGCCCATGCGCCAGCTGCCGAAACTCTCGCCCATGTCGCAATTGAGTAGCAGGCGTTTCACTTGGCTGATTCCCGTGTCGATGTTCATGCTGCCTACCTTAACGTGCCAGCAGTTGTTTGCCGCGGGTTTCCGGCAGGCTCAGCGCCGCCAGGATCACCACGCCATAGGACACCGCAGCGAAGGCGCCAATGCCCAACCCCAGGGGTACTTTCTGGCTGAGCAGGCCGATCAGCAGCGGGAACAATGCCGCGAAGACCTTGCCGACGTTGTAGCAGAAGCCCTGCCCCGAGCCGCGGATACGGGTGGGGAACAGTTCGGTGAGGAAGGCGCCCATGCCGCTGAAGATGCCCGAGGCGAAGAAGCCCAACGGCAAGCCCAGCCACAGCATCACGTCATTGCTGACCGGCAGCTGGGTGTAGAGCAGCACGATGACGAACGAACCCACGGCGAACAGGATGAAGTTCTTCTTGCGCCCCAGCAGGTCGGACAGGTACGCGCTGACCACGTAGCCGATATAGGAGCCGACGATCACCATGGCCAGGTAGCCGCCGGTGCCGAGCACGCTCAGGCCGCGCTCGTTCTTGAGGAAAGTCGGCAGCCACGAGGTGATCGCGTAGTAACCGCCCAGCGCCCCGGTGGTCAGCAGCGAAGCACGCACGGTAATCCAGAGCATGCCGGGGGCGAAGATCTCGTAGAAATGCGAAGGCTCGGCAGCGCTTTCGGCGGCCTTGGCCTCGCGATAGACCTCCGGGTCCTTGACCAGGCGGCGCACGAAGATCACGAACAGCGCCGGCAGCAGGCCGAGCAGGAACAGCGCGCGCCAGGCTTGTTCAGGCGGCAGCCAGGAGAACAGCAGCGCATAGAGGATGGCGGTCAGGCCCCAGCCGATGGCCCAGCCCGACTGCACCATGCCCACCGCCTTGCCACGGTCCTGGGCGCGGATCACCTCGCCGATCAGCACCGCGCCGGCAGTCCATTCGCCGCCGAAGCCGAAGCCCATCAGGGTGCGGGCGATCAGCAGTTGCTCGTAGTTCTGGGCGAAGCCGCAGAGGAAGGTGAAGAAGGCGAACCACAGCACCGTCAGTTGCAGGGTGCGTACCCGGCCGATGCGGTCGGAGAGGATGCCGGCGATCCAGCCGCCCAGGGCCGAGGCGATCAGCGTGCTGGTGTGGATCAACCCGGCCTCGGTGGTGCTGATGCCCCAGAGCATGATCAGGGTCGGCACGACGAAACTGAGCATCTGGGTGTCCATGCCGTCCAGGCCATAGCCGATCTTGCAGCTCCAGAAGGTGCGTCGTTGCTGGGAGTCGATGTCGCGGTACCAGGCGAAGGGGCCGCTCGAGGATCGGGCGGGGGCCTGCTGCTGCACGCCGGTCGGGTTCATGTATGCCTCGGCTTGTTGGTATTGTTTTACGGGCGACGTCGAGGTCGCGGCCTGACTGCCATGTTCAGAGCCAGCGCCTCAAGCGTCCAACGAGAAAATCCGCCGGTCTGGAACAAGAAAAACTGATCATGAACCTTCGTTTCCTCGAAACCTTCGTCTGGGTCGCCCGGCTCAAGAGCTTCCGCCTCACCGCCGAGAAGCTGTTCACCACCCAGGCCTCGGTGTCCAGCCGCATCGCCGCGCTGGAGGCCGACCTTGGGGTGAAACTGCTGTTGCGCGACTCGCGCGGGGTCAGCCTGACGCCCGAGGGCAGCAAGGTGCTCGAATATGCCGAACGCATGCTCGACACCGCCAAGGCCATGAAGCAGTCGCTGGACAGCGACCGGGCCAAGACCGGGCGGATTCGCCTGGGGGTCATGGACACGGTGATCCACACCTGGATGAGCGCGCTGGTGGCGGAGCTTACCGAACGCTATCCGCAGGTGGAGATCGAACTGGTGGCCGACACCGCGCTGAACCTGCGCGAACAGCTGCACAAGGGCTTTCTCGACGTGATCCTGCAAACCGACCTGCTGCGCGAACCGTCGATCCGCAGCCTGGACCTGGCGCGTTATCCCATGGGCTGGATCGTTGCCGCCGGCTCCATCCACCACCGTGACTATGGGTCGCTGGCTGAACTGGGCCGCGAACGCATCGTCACCTTCTCGAAGAATTCACGGCCTCACCAGGAGGTGCTCAGCCTGTTGCAGGGTGCCGGGGCCGAGGCGCCGCGTTTGAACTGCGTGAACTCGGTGGCGGCG
The DNA here is from genome assembly GCF_049310485.1 of Pseudomonas sp. GZD-209. Classification (NCBI taxonomy): domain Bacteria; kingdom Pseudomonadati; phylum Pseudomonadota; class Gammaproteobacteria; order Pseudomonadales; family Pseudomonadaceae; genus Pseudomonas; species Pseudomonas sp. GZD-209. The sequence goes on along the minus strand of NZ_JBMOWQ010000075.1, from coordinate 257 downwards.
ATCACCCGCTTGCTGCGCGATGGCTTTGGCATCGGCGCGCTGCCGCCGGCGCTGGTGGACAGCGAGTTGAGCCGGGGAGAACTGGTGCTGCTGGAGGGGTTGCAGCCACCGCCGAGCCTGGAACTGGTGGTGGCCTGGCAGACCGGGGTGGCGCTGGTGGACGAGGTGGTGGGGGTTTGCCGACAGGTGCTGGAGCGCTATGCGCGGGATGTGGGGGGGCAGCGGATTGTGTTGGTCTGAAGGGCCCTATCGGGGGG
>NZ_JBMOWQ010000074.1:0-1612 GCF_049310485.1 Pseudomonas sp. GZD-209 | reverse complement strand
CCGCTCCCACGCCTTACTGTGCCTTGGGGAGCGGGCTTGCCCCGCGATGGCCGGAGATCAGTCCGCCACCGCCTGCAGCTTGCCCACCCGCCGATACGCCTGCCGGGCGAAACACACGAACAGCCCGGCCATCAGCGCCAGCGCCATGGGCAAGCCATGGGGCGCCACATCCATCGCCGCGCCACTGACCAGCGGCCCGACCAGGCTACCCACGCCCCACAGCAAGCCGACACTGGCATTGGCCGTGACCAGGTCCTGCCCTTTGAAGCGCTGGCCGATCAGCACCAGCGCCAAGGTATAGATGCCCCCCGCCACGGCGCCCAGTACCACCAGCAGCGGCCACAGCAGCCAGGTCATCTGCAGCAGCCACGGCAGGCCGATGCCGATACTCATCGCCACCAGCCCGCACACCAGGTGCAGCCCGGTACGCTCGACCCGGTCGGCCAGCCAGCCCAGTGGCAACTGGAAAATCATGTCGCCGGCGAACACCACAGTCACCATCAGTGCCGCCACGCCCACGGCAAAACCATGGCTGGTGGCATACACCGGCAGCAACGACAGCACCACGGCATCGAAGAACGAGAAGAACAGCACCGCCACGCACAGCGCCGGGGCGACGCGGAAGAAGCCGGCCAGGCCGAAGCTCTTCTCGCCTTCCTCGTGTTCGACATGGTCGTTGGGCACGGTGAACAGGATGCACAGCAGGGCCAGGCCATAGCAGGCGGTGACGATGTAGCTGAGCCAGGGGCTGTCGGCGCCGAGCAGCGCCAGCAGCGCCGGCCCCAGCACCTGGAAGCCGGTGAAGCTGGTGGCGTACAGGGCCATGATCTTGCCGCGGTTGTGGTCCGGGCACAGCTCGTTGACCCACGACTCGCCGAGGATGATCGCGATGCCCATGCCGATGCCCAGGCCCAGGCGCAGCAGCGCCAGCCACAGCATCGAGTCGAAGGCCCACTCCAGCAGGGCGATGCTCAGGGTGCACAGGCTGAAGCTGAGAAGGTAGATGGTGCGCCGGGTCAGGTGCTTGCAGCAGGCATCGACCATGAACGCCGAGAGCATCATGCCCGCCGCAGGGATCGCCGAAATGATGCCGATCTCCAGGGTTCCCGCCCCGGCCTCGTGCAGGCGCAACGACACCAGCGGCAGGCTCGCCCCAAGGCTGAAACCCACCACCGACACGGCGAACAACAGGCCCGCCAACAAACGCATGTTCATGTACCACTCCTTGCCCGCCGGCGCGCAGAGGCTATGGCCCTGGCCGGCAGTTGAATCCACTGGAAAATGATCGAACGCAAACGCCCGCCGTCACGCCGGGTAAGGCGCGCAACGCAGGGGCGTGAATCAGTTCAGGGCAAGGTGTGGCGAGAAGGTGAAGGCAAACAGCACGCTGCGCCGACGCTTGAGCACCGTGTCGCTCGGCCACGCGCGGCGCGCTGTCGGGGCGACAGGCTGGCGGGGGGAGCTGAATACATCGGTACGGCGCATCGCTTGAACTACGCAGGTGGAAGAATGGAGGCGGCACTCTAGGCCAGGGGTGGTCGTTCCGTCAATCGCGGGGGAAGCCCGATCCCCCCCCAACCCACCTCCCCAGCGTGGGGGAGAGACTGTCCCC
>NZ_JBMOWQ010000073.1:0-13397 GCF_049310485.1 Pseudomonas sp. GZD-209 | reverse complement strand
GAGTCACCCCCCTCCCCCTCCTGTGGCCTCCTCGGGGTGCGGGGTCTCTCCCCCCCCCGCGATGGCTTTCAGCGTTTACCGGTAGACGGCAGGAACACCGCCAACAACCCGAACAACGGCAAGTACGAGCACACCCCGTACACATATTCGATGCCACGCAGGTCGGCCACATAGCCCAGCAGCGCCGCGCCGATGCCGCCGAAGCCGAACATCAGCCCGAAGAAGATCCCGGCGATCATCCCGACATTGCCCGGCACCAGTTCCTGGGCATACACCACGATGGCCGAGAACGCCGAGGCGAGGATGAAGCCGATCACCACGCTGAGCACGGTGGTCCAGAACAGGTCGGCATAGGGCAGCGCCAGGGTGAACGGCGCCACGCCCAGGATCGAGAACCAGATCACCGCCTTGCGCCCGATGCGGTCGCCGATCGGCCCGCCGAAGAAGGTGCCAGCGGCCACCGCGCCAAGGAACAGGAACAGGTGCAGTTGGGAGCTGGCCACCGACAGCTGGAACTTCTCGATCAGGTAGAAGGTGAAGTAGCTGGTGAAGCTGGCCATGTAGAAGTACTTGGAGAACACCAGCAGGCCCAGCACCAGCAGCGCCATCATCACCCGCTGGCGCGAGATGCCGTGGGTGGCCTGCACGGCCTTGCGCGCCTTGGCCTGGTTGAGGTGCTCCTTGTACCAGCGGCGCAGCATCAGGGTGACGGCGAAGAACAGCAGCCCGGCCACGCCGAACCAGGCCACGTGGCTCTGGCCGAACGGGATGACGATGGCCGCCGCCAGCAGCGGGCCGAACGCGGAGCCAGCGTTGCCGCCGACCTGGAAGGTCGACTGGGCCAGGCCGAAGCGCCCGCCCGAGGCCAGCCGGGCAATGCGCGAGGTCTCGGGGTGGAAGGTCGACGAGCCGATGCCCACCAGCGCCGAGGCCAGCAGGATCATCGGGAAGCTGCCGACGAACGCCAGCATGACGATGCCCACCAGGGTGCACAGGGTGCCCAGGGGCAGCAGGTTCGGCGTCGGCCGCTTGTCGGTGAAGAAGCCCACCCAGGGCTGCAGCAGCGAGGCGGTGACCTGGAAGGTCAGGGTGATCAGGCCGATCTGGGCGAAGCTCAGGTTGTAGTTGGCCTTGAGCATCGGGTAGATGGCCGGTAGCACCGACTGGATCAGGTCGTTGATCAGGTGCGCCAGGGCGCAGAAGGTGATGATGCGCATCACCAGCGGGTTGGCCTGGCTGGCCGTGCTGCTGGCGCTGGCGGTTGGGGTGCTGCTGGTGGCCATGGGCTGGATGTCCGTGCGCAGGATGGGATCCGATTATCATGAAACAAATAGATACGAAGCTACCTTTTTATTTTTTCCAAGAGGGCTTCCTGACGTAACGTACTTGTAAATGGTTCTCAATATATTTAGCATCCTCAGGCCTCACCCCCCGTAAACGCTGGGCAAAACCGCCCTGCCCTTGCGAGTAGAACCATCCCATGAGCCCGATGCCCGCCTTGCAGCCACAGCCCGACCCCGAGCAGGAAGCGTTGGACTGGTTCTCGCGCCTGCGCCAGCCCGGCTGTGACGACACGCTGCGTCAGGCCTTCGCCCACTGGTGCCAGGACCCACTCAATGCCCGGGCCTATGCCCAGCTCGAAGCTTACTGGCAGCAACTGCAGGTGCCGGCTGCCCGGCCGCGGCCGCGGGTCGCCAAGGCCCGCCGAAGCCGCAGCGGGTTGTATCTGGGGTTGCTGTTCCTGATGCTGCTGGCGACCCTGGCGTGGCTCTTCTGGCCACACATGCAGCGCCTGGCCAGCGAGCTGCACACCGGCAGCGGCGAACGGCGCAGCGTGCGCCTGGCCGATGGCTCGACCCTGCACCTGGACAGCGCCAGCGCGATCAACGTCGACTTGCGCGACCGCACCCGCCGGCTGCACCTGGTGCAAGGCCAGATATCCCTGGAAGTGATGCTCGATGGCCGGGCCCTGGAAGTGCAGGTGGACGATGCACGTATCCAGGTGTTCGGCACCCGCCTGCAGATTACCCGCTACAGCGACCATGACGAACTGCTGGTCTTGAGTGGCAAGGCCGCCGTCCTGCAGGGTGGCGACCAGCGCATGGTCAGTGCCGGGGAACGGGTGACCTTCACCGACAGCCACATCAACCCGGTGGAAAAGATCGACAGCAAGGCCGCCGATGCCTGGCGCAGTGGCCGTTTGCAGGTCAGCCAAAGGCCCCTGGCCGAGGTGCTTGAACGCCTGGCGGCCTATCAGGGGCAACGTGTGTGGCTATTGGATGAAGAAGCCGGTCATCGACGGGTGAGTGGCGATTTCGACCTCGACCACCCTTTACCGAGCCTGGAGCAGCTTGCCCGCGACCAGCAGCTGCGCCTGTACAACGTGCTTGGCCAAGGGCTGATCGTCCGTTGAAGCGAGCTTCCCGGCTAAGTTTTTGAAAGGTTGGCAATTTTTTTTAAAAACGTTGTTGACAGGATCGCGATTCGAGCTAATAATGCGCGCCAAGTTGGCTACATAGCTCAGTTGGTTAGAGCATAGCATTCATAATGCTGGGGTCCGGGGTTCAAGTCCCTGTGTAGCCACCACCTTTTAAAAGGGCTTATCGAAAGATAAGCCCTTTTTCTTTGCCTGCGAAAAAACTACTTCACCCCCGCCACCACGACGGCCAACCCAAGGCCAATCAAAGCCACGCCAATGACCCGATCGACGATGCGCTGGCGCTCGATCATCGCGGCGCGCAGGCCCGCACTGGAGAAGAATATCGCCACCAGGCTGAACCAAGCCCAGTGCGCGAGCGACATGAACGCCCCATAGGCGAAGTCAAGCGCCAGCGTGCTGCCAGGCTGAACCACCTGGGTGTAGGCACTGACCACGAAGAGCATGGTCTTGGGGTTGAGCGCATTGGTGAGAAAGCCCGTGCGCAGCGCCTTGATGACACCGCCGTCACCGCCATCCTGCACAGCTCCCAGGCTGATGCGCGTGGTATTGGTCAGCGACTTGTAGCCCAGGTACACCAGATAACCCGCCCCCACCACCTTCATCGCCAGGAACAGCACCGGGCTGCGGCTGATGATCACGGCGATGCCGAGCACGGTGTACAGCACATGCACCTGCACCCCCATGGCGATACCCAGCGCAGCAGCCAGGCCTGACTTGCGGCCCTGTGCATAACTGCTGCGGGTGACCATGGCGAAGTCGGCGCCCGGGCTGATGACGGCCAGGAGGGTGAAGAGAGCGACGGCGATGAGTTCGTTCACGAACAGGTATCCTCGATGAAAATTCACGGAAGATAGGATTATCCTGTTGCCTTGAACGGGTAAAAATCGATTTAAAGTGACGTTAATCTGCTAGTTTTTCTCACCTATTTGCATGTAATCGACCGGATGCTGCACTTCGTGGGAGCGGGCTTGCCCCGCGATAGCGCCGGCACAGGACAGCACATGAAACTGCCCCCACTGACCGCCTTTCGATACTTCGACCTCGCCGCCCGCAGCGAAAGCTTCGTGCGCGCCGCCGAGCAGTTGCACGTCACTCACGGCGCCGTCAGCCGCCAGGTACGCCTGCTGGAGGAAAGCCTTGGGCTAGAGCTGTTCGAGCGACGCAACCGAGCGGTGTTCCTGACCAGCGCCGGCCGTGAGCTGCACGGCACCACCCAGGCGATCTTCGAGCAACTGCAAAGCACCGTGCAGCGCCTGCAGCAGCAAACCGACGATAACGTGCTGGTGGTTTCCTGCGAGCCGACCATCGCCATGCGCTGGCTGATCCCGCGCCTGCCGCGCTTGCACGCCGAGCACCCTGACCTGCAACTGCACCTGGTGGCGGCGGGCGGCCCGGTGGATTTCGCCCGCGCAGGCGTGGACATGGCCCTGCGCCGGGACGACTTCCACTGGGACCGCCGGCTGCACAGCCTGAAGATCTGCGATGAATGGATCGGCCCGGTGGCCGCTGCGGGCTCCAAAGGCCAGCGCCTGCTCCACAGCAAGACGCGCCCGGATGCCTGGTCGACCTGGCTGCGCCTGAGCGGCCACCCTGCCGAACATAAAGAGCGCAGCGACTTCGAACACTTCTACCTGTCGATCCAGGCTGCCAGCGCCGGCTTGGGGCTGGCCATGGCCTCGGCGTTGATGGTCGGCGACGAGCTGGACAACGGCCAGCTACAAGCGCCCTTCGGCTTCCTGCGCGACGGCTCCAGCTACCATCTGCTCAGCCCGCACCCTTTGGACGACGGCAGCAAGCGCCAGCGCTTCGCGCAGTGGGTCGGCGCCGAATGCCAGGCGCACCTGGCTCACCTCGGCTTGCTGCAGAACGATGACCCGGCACCACCATCACCGCCCCAGGTGCGGTAACCGGCGGTATCGATATGGATACGCCCTGACGGATAACGACCCAGCCCCATGCTCCAGGCTTCTCCATGCTGCTGCCAGAACTGGCACAACGGATTAGGGTCGGCCCAGGCCGGCAGCAGCAGGTCTACGGCGAAAGCGCGCATATGGGCACTGCTCGGCGCACCGCCGGCACAGGCATTGAGGCTCGGATCGCGATAGGCCGAGACCACCTCGAACTGGCGCAGGATGCCCTGCTCATCCAGCGTCTTGATCAGTGACAGCGTCGAGCGCACCGCCGGCCAGTGGCTGGTCGGCGGCACCGCGAACGGCGAGGCGCGGCACTGGCGCCAGTCCGAGGCCGAGCGCAGCAGCTGATGGATCGGCACCACCCCGTACAACCGCGCTTCCACCAGCATTTCCCGGAACCTGCGGTTTTCGTGATCCCCCGCCCATTGGGCGAACATCCACACATCGCGCTCGTCGGCCTGGGCTGCGCCCATGCAGGAAAGCGCCCCCGCCAATAGCCATGCCTTGCCGCTTTTCATCGCCCCACCTCTTCATCCACCATGGGCGCGCCCGCCGTCCTGGCGGCCACTGACATGGAGTTAAGCATGCACAAGATTGCACTATCGGGCCTGGCCGCCCTCGCCTTCAGCGGCCTGGCACTGGCCGACGCGCAGATCGACCTGGGCGACGCCCAGCGTGTCACGCGGCTGTTCGCCTACCCCAACAACTGCAACGTGATCTGCTACCGCGACTGGACCTTGGAAAAAACCGTCGAGCACTACCTCACCCAGAGCGTGCAACGCGATGGTTATGCCAACGCCAAGGTCACGGTGAACCGCGACAATGACAAGTTGCACGCCAGCATCACGGGCGTGCCGGCCGGCTATACCGAGCCTTTGCGCAAGCTGCTCGACAGCGGTGAACTGGCCTACCAAGGCGCCACCCGCCTCAACCAGAAAGGCGGCTGGGACTACAACTGGTACTTGTTCCTGCCGCTGGGCATGGCTCTGGAGAACCGCCGCAGCATCGAGCTGCTGCACTTCCCGCCGGACTACTCGCTGACCCGCTACCAGGACTACCTGAAGTCCAACACCACCGACCGTTGGGCAGACCTGCTCACCTACAACGGCATCGACGCCAGCCAGACCCCGGCCTACCAGACCATCGTCGATATCGCGCCGATCGCCGCGCCGTCCGATGCCGGCAAGGCTCTCGAAGGGGTCTACGACTATTTCCGTGACTACCAGGTGAGCATGGTCAAGCAGATGACCGTCACCCATGCCGGCCAAGCGCTGCCGATGGTCGCCTTCGGCGCACCGGTGCGCGCCTGGATCCAGCAGCAGTACGGGCCGAAGGTGAACGTGCTGGGCCTGGCCAGCATCACCCCCGAAGCCGACGGCACCAAGGTGCCGGTGCTGGGCGCCAACCACCCCAGCGCCATCTGGTACGCCGCCGACCCGAAAAGCTACGGCGGCGACCAGGACAAGGCCGACGCCGCCGGCCTGAAGATGATGGGCCAGGACCTCTCCGCCGCCTGCTGGCAGGCCGGCATGGGCCGCAACCCGCAGGCCGACGCCAAGCTCACCCTGGACGCTTGCAGCACCAAGTGGCAGGTAACCCAGAAGAAGCAGACCTGCGAGCTGTTCTACCGCACCATCCGCAACATGACGCCGGAGCAGGCAGCAGCCAAGTGCAATACCGGTGCGGTGACGCGCAGCTTGCGGGATTTGCGTAAACCTTTGGAAACGAATGGGGTGGACTCGGCGCTTTGATGCCCCTCTTGCACACGACATAATCCGTCCTGCGCACAGCCCCACAATGACTCGCTTCATTGGCTATCGGGGTGAAGAAACCGGCCTTGTGCCGGTTTCTTCGTTTTTGCAAACGACAGGAAGTCGGCCATGCACAAAACGCCTACCCAATTGGGAGACGAAAGCCTCGCCGAGGCATTCAGCAGATTGCTGGACCAGGCAGTCGCCCTGCAGGACGCAGGCGTTTCTCTGAATCAAGCACAGCAGGCAGCCGAGTTCACTTACCTGCTGACCAAGAAGCAATTCGACCGTATTCGTCGTATCTGCAAACAAATGAGCTGGCCGACGCCACAGTGCCGAGGTATTCGAGTCGATCTACAAGCCATCGCACATCCTTTGCACGCGAGGGCAACGAACGACCGATGCACTGCGCAGGAGACCTTGCAGATTCTGGTCAGCGCCTATAGCGCCTACAGCCAAGTCGGGTTCAACAAGCCCAAGCATGCCCAAGGCATCCTGTTCAACACGGGCCGCAAGGTGATGATCGGCACAGGTAGCTACTACGCCGTGGCCGTCGTGAAAGTCTGTAGCGAGGGAGGTAAAACGTACTTGGCCCCCGTCACGGCGTATCACGCGACGGAGGCCAAGATTCGGAATATTTCATGACTACGGAGGAAGGACGGCCTCGAAGGCAAGTCTTCCGCACTGAAGCGGAACAACCCATGCGCCTGCGAATTCCCTTCATATGACCCTGGCTGCCAGGGTCTACGCAGCACCGCCGACAAATTTTCTGCTGTCTTCGTAGTCGGGATTCATCCTATGTGCGCCCAGCCCGTTTTGCAAACCCGCCTGACGGGCTACACGCGAGTCAGTCTTCCAGCAGGGTACAAGCCATCACCAGCGCATCTTCACGCCCACCCGCCACCGGGTAGTAGTCGCGCCGCCGGCCGATTTCGTTGAAACCGTAACGCTCGTACAACCGATAAGCCGACTGGTTGCTGGCACGCACTTCGAGGAAGCACTCACGGCCATTGAGCTGGTAGGCCCGTGCCATCAGGTGCTCGAGCAGGCGCAGGCCCATGCCACGGCCCTGGCTCTCCGGCTTGACGGTGATATTGAGCAGGTGCGCCTCGTCGATGATCACGTTGATCACGCCATGGCCGACCTGCTGCTGACCATCGAACATCAGCCACACTTCGTACGACTTCAGCGCATCCTGGAAGATGCCGCGGGTCCAGGGGTGGCTGAAGGCTGCGTATTCGATCTTCAACACGGCATCCAGATCCGCCTCGGTCATCGGGCGGAAACTGATCGACTCACTCATTCAACGCTCTTCCAGCGCGCCATCAGCTGGCGCATGGCTTTCCAGACGTCCGCCTTGCGCTGCGGCTCGTCCATCAACAGTTCAAGGCCGGGCAAGGCCCAGGCATCGCCGAGCAGGTCGACCTTGAGTTCTTGGTAATAGGCCTCGGCGTCGGCCTGGCCGGCGAAGCGAATGGCCGGCAGGCCGATCAGCCACAGGCAGCTGCTGGGCGCTTCTTCCAGGCGTGCGGCGATGAAGCCCTGGACGAAGTCGCGGGCAGCGTCCGGCCCTTGATCCATGTTGCCGCGCATCAGCAGTGGCCAGCGCACCGGCTCGCCGATGATCTGCGGGGCGTCCGGCAGGCCGGCGGCGCGCAGCATGTCCTTGAGCAGCAGGTACGACGGGTCGCGGCTCTGGAAGGGTTGACCGGTGGCCAGCTCCACCAGCAGCAGGCAGCTGCCGGCGCGCAGCAACTGCAGGGCAAAGCGCGGTGGGGGCACCGGGGCGGGACGCGCCACGGGGGCTTCTACCTCGGCTTCGACCGGCTTGGCGACCGGTTTCGGCATGCTGCCTGGGCGCGGAATCTCGATTTTCGGCCGCTCTGCGCGCGGCTGGGGCGCCACCGGCGCTTCCCGGGGCGCGGGCGCCGACGGACGCACCTCGAACTCGATGTCCTCGACCGGCGCCTGCGGCAACAGCAGTTCCGGGCGCGACGGCGCGGCGAACGGCAGTTCGGCACGCGGCAGCCAATGCACCACTTGCATGGCGGAAAGGTAGGCGCGGCGGCGGGGTTCGGTCAGCAAGGCTCGGGGGTCCGGGGTTCGAAACGTCGCACATTCTAACGTTGTTGGCCGGGCTGTGCTGCAACTGGTCGGCGGATTTTTGTCAGCTGTGACGGCCCCTTCGCGGGGCAAGCCCGCTCCTGTAGGTTTCGCGGGGCCCGTAGGAGCGGGCTTGCCCCGCGAAAGGGCCAGTGAATCCCCTACAGCCGACAAGGTTATCCCCCATTGCAGACCAAGGGGTGAAATCCTCCCCCCCGTATGCAGTACAATCGCCCCTTTTATTTGGCAACGAGTCGACCCGCCAATGATCGAACCCAAGCGCGTCCTGCGCGCCCTAGCCGAACACTGGGCCTTGATCGAGCCGCTGTGCGAGCGCTTCGACCAGGGCACCCTGAGCCTGATCGAACTGCGCCAGCAGTTGGCCCGCCAACAGGTGGAAAGCACGCCGCAGGACATCACCCAGCTGCTCGACGTGTGGATCCGCCTGGACATCCTGGTCCCGGTGGCCAAGAGCCCGAACCGTTTCGAGCTCAACGCGCAGATCCACGACTTCCTCGCCTACCTGCGCCGCGAACACCGGCTGGGCCTGTGCCTGGAGATCGAAGCCTACCTGCGCCACCTGGAGCGCCTGGCCGGGCATATCCAGGACGCCTTCGACAACCGCGACAGCGACGACCTGGCGCGCCAGTTACGCTTGCTCGACATGCGCGTGCGCGACGTGCTGAAGAAACTCGACAACGACGAGCAGGCGCTGGTAGCCGTGGCCGAACGGGCCAAGACCAGCAACCGGCAGATCCCGCTGCGCCAGCGCTACGCCGAAGTGCTGGCGACCTGGGACGAGTACGTCGAACCGATGATCCAGCTGGTCAATGCCGACGGCGCCTTCGAGCAAGGCGTGCGCAAGGTCGAGACCGTGCTGCTGCGCCTCCTGGGCGAGCAGGCGCGCCTGGGCCACCTGGTCGACGACGACATGCTGCTGCGCACCCACGCGCGCATCCTCGAGATGCAGACCAGCGCCCAGCTCACCCTGCGCCACGCCCGCGAACTGCTGCTGCCGCTGCGCGAAGAAGCCCGCCGGCACAACGCCGTGACCCGTGGCGCCGCGCTGGCCTTGTCGGTGATCCGCAAGAAGGGCATCGACGCCGTGCCGCAAGCGGCCATGCCGATGTTCACCCGCCCGCAGAGCACCTTCCTGGGCAGTGCCAGCCAGGTCGAAGCCTATGTCTATGCCCTGGCCCGTTTCGAGCCCAAGCCTGCGCGCTTCCCGAAAGCGCACAAGACCCATAAGGGCCCGCTGCCCCGCGCCCCGCGCACGGTCAAGGAGATGCTCGAGCGCTGCGAGGAGGCCCTGCCGCTGCCGGACCTGATGGTCTGGCTACTGGAGCAGGAACCCGAGGGCGCCACCGACGAACTGCTGTACTGGTTCTCGCGCCTGTCGCGCGAGAAGCGCTTCGCCCGCCAGCGCCTCGACCGCCAGGAATACATCACCCGCGAACACCTGGTCAGCCTGCGCTCCTTCGCCCTGACGTCCAGCCGCGAAAACAAGCCGGCCACCACGACCGAATCCACCGCGAGCCCCGCCCATGCATCTTGATCTTTCCGAACTGTCCCAGCTCGCGCCGATCTTCCGCGAGCTGTTCAAGGGCTTCCACGTCAGCCGCCGTGACCCGGAGCTGTACGCCCAGCTGTCGAATTTCCAGGACCAGTACCGCACCCTGTTCAAGGCCCTCGGTTTCGAGCTGGTCTGCGACACCCGCGGCTTCTACTACTTTGTCCCCGAGCAGGCCGCCGCGCAGGTCAACAAGACCGCCCAGCGCCTGTCGCTGTTCACCTTCATCCTGGTCGAGCACCTGGCCGACCAGGGCCGTGACCCGATGGCCGTGCTCGACGGCGGCAGCATGGGCCGCGACGAATTGCCGTCGCTGCTGGACAAGTACCGCGACCTGTTCTTCCAGGCCGAAGTGCAGACCGTCGAAGAGCTGGAAGAGAAGATCCTGCGCCGCATGACCCAACTGGGCTTCGCCCACGAAGAGGGTGGCATCTACCGCTTCCTGCCGCCGATGCACCGCTTCCTCGACGTGTGCCTGTCGGTGCAGCAGGACCGCGACCTCGCCGCCACCCTGCACAGCGACCTGCCACTGCCGATCCCGGTACTGGTGGTGGAAGAGACGCCCGAAGAACTCAACCGCACCGACGACCCGCTCGACCTCACGCCGTTCGACGGCCAGGAGAGCGAAGAGGACGCCCTGGCCCGGGCCATCCGCGAAGAGCAACAGGAGATTGACGCATGAGCCAGGAACGCTACGGCATCCGCCGCTTCGCACTGCTCAACACCGCCGGCTACAGCCTTGGCCTGTTCCCCCTGGAACACCCGCTGTCGGTCTATGGCGCCAACAACCTGGGTAAATCGGCGTCGATCAACGCCCTGCAGTTCCCGATCCTGGCGCGCATGTCGGACATGAGCTTCGGCAAGTACAGCCTGGAACAGTCGCGGCGCTTCTACTTCGCCAGCGACACCAGCTACATCCTTTGCGAGCTGAACCTGCCCCACGGCCCGCATGTGATCGGCGTGGTCGGCCGCGGCCCGGGCGGCGGCTTCGGCCACCAGTTCTTCGCCTACCAGGGCGAGCTGGACCTGGCCCATTACCAGAAAGACGACACCTGCCTGCGCCAGAAAGAGCTGTTCACCAACCTCGAGCGCAACGGCCTGAAAGCCTACGAGCTCAAGCCGGACGAACTGCGTCGGCTGCTGGTCGGCGGCCACACCTCGGTGCCGCTGGACCTCACCCTGATCCCGCTGCGTTCGACCAGCGAGCAGAGCCTGAAGACCTTCCGCGCGCTGTTCATCAACCTGCTGCACATGCGCGAGATCACCGCTGCCAAGCTCAAGCAGCTGTTCCTCGACGCCTTCGAACACAGCCTGCGCTCGGGCAGCGTCGACTACATCGCCGCTTGTGAAGAGGCCTTCCGCGACGTGCGCCGCATGGAGGGCGACTACAACGCCCTGGTGGCCGCGGGCCCACTGGTCGAGGCCCTGGCCGGCGGCGTGGCCCAGCGCGACATCCTGCGCGGCAAGCTGCACCGCATTTCGCCCCTGCTCGACAACCTGCTGGGCACCTGGCAGGAATACGCCATGGCGCGCAAGGAAGAGCTGGTGATCCAGTCCGAGCACTACCGTGGCGAGCAGGACCGCCTGCAGAACGACCAGCGCGGCGGCACCCAGGAGCTGATGCGCCTGGAGCGCGAAATCACCGGCATCCAGCGCTGGCTGGGTGAGCTGTCGGTGCTCAAGCACCGCTTTGCCCTGGTCACCGACGTCAAGACCCTGGAACAGCAACTGCTGGCCGCCAAGGACGCCCACGACGAACTGGCCGGCGCCCTGGCCCAGTCGCGGCAGTTCTCCGCCGAAGACCTCGACGAGCGCGTGCGCGACCTCGAGAAGCGTGTGAAAGCGGTCAAGCTGCAACTCGACCACGCCGACAACAACAGCTACGCCCGCCTGCGCGAAGAGTTCTCCCAACAGGACGTCGACCGCCTGATGCGCCTGTTCAACGGCGCGCTGTTCAGCCTGCCGCTGGGCGAGCGCGGCATCGAACTGGATGACAGCGATGTCTGGGTCAAGACCCTGGAAAGCGTGCTTGAGCGCTTCAAGGGCGAGCGCTTCGAAGTGCCGGGCCTGTCCATCGATATCTCGCACATCGACCCGCCCGCGCTGCAGGCCCTGGCCGACCGCGCCGCCCTGCGCGACCAGAAGGAACGCCTGGATAAAGAGCTCAAGCAGCTCAAGACCCAGCAGGCCGTGGCCCTCGACCGCGCCGCCAGCAAGGCACAGACCGAAGCGCTGTACCAGCAGGTGCTGGATGCGCAGAAGGCCCTGGAAGATTTCCGCCGCGCCGAGACCCTGGCCGCCGAAGAGCCGGAAAAAATGGAGCAACTGAGCCAGCTGGAAGCGGCTCAGGACGAGCTCAAGCGCTCCAGCGACGCCTTCACCGAACGCGTCCAGCAGCTGTCCGCCAAGCTGCAGCTGGTAGGCCGGCAGATCGCCGACCTGGAAGCCAAGCAGCGCACCCTGGAGGACGCCCTGCGCCGTCGCCAGTTGCTGCCGGCCGACCTGCCCTTCGGTACGCCGTTCATGGAAGCGATCGACGACTCCATGGACAACCTGCTGCCGCTGCTCAACGACTACCAGGACAGCTGGCAGGCGCTGCAGCGCGTGGACAACCAGATCGAGGCGCTGTACGCCCAGGTGCGCCTCAAGGGCGTGGCCAAGTTCGACAGCGAAGACGACATGGAGCGCCGCCTGCAGCTGCTGATCAACGCCTACTCGCACCGTACCGAGGAAGCGCTGACGCTGGCCAAGGCGCGCCGCGCGGCGGTCACCGACATCGCCCGGACCCTGCGCAACATCCGCAGCGACTACGACAGCCTGGAACACCAGCTGGCGCTGTTCAACCGCGAGATCAACAAGCGCCAGGTATCCAACCTGGAGAGCTTCCGCGTGGTGCTGGCGCCGAACAAGGAAGCGCTCAAGCACATCGACCAGATCATCCACAGCGCCGGCCAGTACGAGGAAGGCGAGACCCTGTCGGTGTTCGACCTGACCCAGAACAGCGACCAGGATCACAAGAACGAAGAGGCCAAGGAATACCTGGCGCGGCTGGTGGCGGCCAACCACAACCAGCTGGGCCTGAAGGACCTGTTCGAACTGGCGTTCGAGATCACCAAGATCAACAGCCAGCCGGTGATTCACGCCGACATCGACGGCGCCGCTTCCAACGGCACCACCATGACCATCAAAGCGCTGACCAACATGTACCTGTTGCTGCACCTGATGGACCGCGACCTGGCCGGGCGCATTCGCCTGCCGTACTACCTGGACGAGGCGGCGGACATCGACGAACGCAACCAGGCCGCGCTGCTGGAAACCAGCCAGCAGCTGGGCTTCGTACCGATCCTGGCGAGCGTGAAGCCGCAGGTGTCGGCGCGGGTGGCGATCGACCTGGAAGGCGGTAGCGGGCCGAATGGCATCTACATCGACGAGGCGGACTGGAAATACATCAGCCGTCGCGATGAGGTGAAGGCCATCGTGCGTGAGGATGAGGCCGAAGAACTGGCCTGAGGTAGCCGGGGCCGCGTTGCGGCCCTCGCCTTTCAAAGCATCGCGGGGGGGGGGGGGGGGGGTGCGACCATTGTGGTGTCGGGGGTGGGTGGTGTGATCGGTCGGGTCGC
>NZ_JBMOWQ010000072.1:0-6017 GCF_049310485.1 Pseudomonas sp. GZD-209 | reverse complement strand
AAAAAAGGTGGGGGAAAACACCCACCCCCCATCGGTGTCGACCTGGCGGGGGAGCGGGCTTGCCCCGCGATTGTTTCTAGCAGGTTATTGCTGTGCCCAAGGCAGAATCGGAATCGCCGTCACCGCATTCTGCGGGCTGCCTTCGATCACGCGGTCGCTGTACACCAGGTACACCAGCGTATTGCGCTTCTTGTCGAGGAAACGCACCACCTGCATGGTCTTGAACACCAGCGAAGTGCGCTCCTTGAACACCTCCTCGCCATCCTTCAATTCACCCTTGAAGTGGATCGGCCCGACCTGACGGCAGGCGATCGACGCTTCGGCACGGTCCTCGGCCAGGCCCAGCCCACCTTTCAGGCCACCGGTCTTGGCCCGCGACAGGTAGCAGGTCACGCCCTCGACCTTGGGGTCGTCAAAGGCTTCGACGACGATACGGTCGTTGGGCCCGACGAACTTGAACACGGTGGACACCTGGCCGATCTCCTCGGCCCCAGCCAGCATCGGCAGCGCCAGGGCTGCCACGGCAATCATCCTTTTCAGCACGTTCACTTCCTCAGACCAGAACCAGGTTGTCGCGGTGCACCAGCTCAGGCTCGGCGCTGTAGCCCAGGACGCTTTCGATGGCATCGGACGGCTGGCCGATGATCTTCTGCGCTTCCAGCGCGCTGTAGTTGGCCAGGCCACGGGCCACTTCCAGGCCATCCGGGCCGACGCAGACCACCATCTCGCCACGGCGGAAGCTGCCCTGCACGGTCTTCACGCCGACCGGCAGCAGGCTCTTGTTGGCTTGGCGCAGGGCCTGTACGGCACCGTCATCCAGCACCAGGGTGCCACGGGTCTGCAAGTGGCCGGCCAGCCACTGCTTGCGCGCGGCCAGCATGCCGCGCTCGGGCGACAGCAGGGTACCCAGGCGCTCGCCGGCCTTCAGGCGGTCCAGCACGCGCTCGATACGGCCACCGATGATGATGGTGTGCGCACCGGAACGGGCAGCCAGGCGCGCAGCGCGCAGCTTGGTCTGCATGCCGCCACGGCCCAGGGCACCACCGGTACCGCCGGCCACGGCGTCGAGCGAAGGGTCGTCAGCACGAGCCTCATAAATAAGCTGGGCTTCGGGGTTGTTGCGCGGGTCGGCGTCGAACATGCCGTCGCGGTCGGTCAGGATCACCAGCAGGTCGGCCTCGACCAGGTTGGCCACCAGCGCGGCCAGGGTGTCGTTGTCGCCGAAGCGGATCTCGTCGGTGACCACGGTATCGTTCTCGTTGATCACCGGCACCACGCCCAGGTCGACCAGGGTGCGCAGGGTGCTGCGCGCGTTCAGGTAACGCTTGCGGTCGGAAAGGTCGTCATGGGTCAGCAGGATCTGTGCGGTGTGCTTGCCGTGCTCGCCGAAGCTCGATTCCCAGGCCTGCACCAGGCGCATCTGGCCGAGCGCGGCAGCGGCCTGCAGCTCGTTCATCGCGCTCGGCCGGGTGGTCCAGCCCAACTGGCTCATGCCGGCGGCCACGGCCCCGGAGGAGACCAGCACCAGTTCCACGCCCGCTTCACGCAGGGCCACCATCTGCTCGACCCACACCGCCATGGCGCCACGGTCCAGGCCCTTGCCATCGGCAGTCAGCAGCGCGCTGCCGATCTTCACGACCCAGCGCTTGGCGCCAGTCACCTTGCTTCGCATCTTCTCTTCCAACCTATGTCGAATCTGTAGATACCTGAGATACAAAAACGCCGCTCCAGAGAGCGGCGTTCAGTGTACTGCAACCGATCAGTCGCGCACGTAAATGATTTCCGGGCCGTCTTCGTCGTCCTCGAAATCATCATCCCAGCCGTCATCGTCACCGATGTCGTGCACGCTCTTGACGCCGGTACGGCGCAGGGTACGCGCGTCGTCCAGGGCCTGCAGCTGGGCACGGGCTTCGTCTTCGATGCGCTGGTCGAGCTCGGCCAGCTCCTGGGCGTAGGCCGGGTCGTTGGCCAGGCGGTCGGCGCGGTCTTCGAGGTAGCGCATCAGGTCGTGGCTGAGCTTCTCGGTGCCTTGCTTGGAGATCGCCGAGATCACGTAGACCGGGCCTTCCCACTGCAGACGCTCGACCACTTCCTTGACCCGCTCGTCGCGCTCGTCGTCCATGACCATGTCGGCCTTGTTCAGCACCAGCCAGCGCTCACGCTCGGCCAGCGACGGGCTGAAGCGGGTCAGCTCGTTGACGATCACTTCGGCGGCGTCGGCCGGGCTGCTTTCGTCCAGCGGCGCCATGTCGACCAGGTGCAGCAGCACGCGGGTACGCGCCAGGTGCTTGAGGAAGCGGATACCCAGGCCGGCACCGTCGGAGGCGCCTTCGATCAGGCCGGGAATGTCGGCGATGACGAAGCTCTTCCAGCGGTCGACGCTGACCACGCCCAGGTTCGGCACCAGGGTGGTGAACGGGTAGTCGGCGACTTTCGGCTTGGCGGCCGATACCGAGCGGATGAAGGTGCTCTTGCCGGCATTCGGCAGGCCCAGCAGGCCGACGTCGGCCAGGACTTTCATTTCCATCTTCAGGTCGCGCTGATCACCCGGCTTGCCTGGGGTGGTCTGGCGTGGCGCACGGTTGGTGCTGGACTTGAAGCGGGTGTTGCCCAGGCCGTGCCAGCCGCCCTGAGCGACCATCAGTTTCTGGCCCGGGGTGATCAGGTCACCGATGACTTCCTGGGTGGAAGCGTCGATCACGGTGGTGCCGACCGGCACGCGCAGGAACAGGTCTTCACCTTTCTTGCCGGTGCAGTCGGTGCTGCCGCCGTTGGAGCCGCGCTGGGCTTCGTGATGACGGGTGTAGCGGTAATCGACGAGGGTGTTGAGGTTCTCGTCGGCCACCATGTACACCGAGCCGCCGTCGCCACCGTCACCGCCGTTGGGGCCGCCGTTCTCGATGAATTTCTCGCGGCGGAAGCTCATGCAACCGTTACCGCCGTCACCGGCTTTTACCCGGATCGATACTTCGTCAACAAACTTCATTCAATACCGCCTCTCGTCGAATGACGAGTCGAAAACCAGAAAACCTGAGGCTCTTGCAAAAATGAGCGCGGCGGCCCCGCACGACCAGAAACCAACGCCAGCAGCCCAAACAAACAGCTTTGCAAGAGGCTCAACACAAACGAAAAAGCCCCGTCGCATGACGGGGCTTCTGGAGCGACGTCGCGATTAAGCGGCGACGATGCTCACGTAACGGCGGTTGAACTCGCCTTTCTTCTCGAACTTGATCACGCCTTCGATCTTGGCGAACAGGGTGTGATCCTTGCCCATGCCAACGCCGTAACCGGCGTGGAACTGGGTGCCGCGCTGACGGACGATGATGTTGCCGGCCTTGACGACCTGGCTGCCATACATCTTCACGCCAAGGCGTTTCGATTCTGAGTCGCGACCGTTACGGGTACTACCACCAGCCTTCTTGTGAGCCATGGTTCAATTCTCCAAATAAATTCAGGGGATCTAGGGGATTAAGCCTGGATGCCGGTGATTTTGATCTCGGTGAACCACTGGCGGTGGCCCATGCGCTTCATGTGGTGCTTACGACGACGGAACTTGATGATACGAACCTTGTCGTGACGGCCTTGCGAAATCACTTCGGCCACAACTTTGGCACCAGCGACAACTGGAGCACCGATGGTGACTTCTTCACCGTTGGCGACCAGCAGAACGCGATCGAAGGTCACGGATTCGCCAGTGGCGACTTCCAGTTTTTCGATCTTGAGGAATTCACCTTCAGCGACTTTATACTGCTTGCCGCCGGTAACGATTACTGCGTAAGACATGGTATTTCTCCGATAATCCTGCTCACCCAGCGCTTTATATGATGAGTATTGGCTGGCATGGCTGCATGGGGCTGGAACGGCCCGGTGCAATTGCGTAAGGCAGGTGCTGCCCAGGAAGTTAGGGTGCGCGATTGTACGCAACCCCAGAAATGCTTGCAAGTACTGGCCAAGGCCCACGGGCACCGCGCCTTGACACACCGATACCCGCGACCTAGCATGCCGCGCAACCTCAATGGAGCAGCCGATGCAACCCCAATCCTTCTACCGCGCGGTAGCTGACGATTTCAGCGCCGTCGACGAGATCATCAAGAAGCAGCTGACCTCGCGCGTGCCGCTGGTATCGAAGATCGGCGACTATATCACTTCCGCTGGCGGCAAGCGCCTGCGCCCATTGCTGGTGCTGCTGTGCGGCAAGGCCCTGGGCCGCGAAGGCGACGACCTGCGCCTGCTGGCCGCCACCATCGAGTTCCTGCACACCGCCACCCTGCTGCATGACGACGTGGTCGACATGTCCGGCATGCGCCGTGGCCGCTCCACCGCCAATGCCCTGTGGGGCAACGCACCGAGCGTGCTGGTGGGCGACTTCCTTTATTCGCGCTCGTTCGAAATGATGGTCGAACTGGGCTCGATGCCGGTCATGCAGATCCTCTCCAAGGCCACCCGGGTGATCGCCGAAGGCGAAGTGCTGCAGCTGTCGCGCGTGCGCGATGCCAGCACCACCGAAGAGGTGTACATGGAAGTCATCCGCGGCAAGACCGCGATGCTGTTCGAGGCCTCGACCCACAGCGCCGCCGCGCTGGCCCAGGCCACCGACGAACAGCGTGAAGCCCTGCGTACCTTCGGCGACCACCTGGGCGTGGCCTTCCAGCTGGTCGACGACCTGCTGGACTACAAGGGCGACTCGGAAACCCTGGGCAAGAACGTCGGCGACGACCTGGCCGAAGGCAAGCCGACCCTGCCGCTGATCTACACCATGCGTGAAGGTACGCCTGAGCAGGCTGCCCTGGTGCGCAAGGCGATCCAGAAAGGTGGCATCGAAGATCTGGAACAGATCCGCATTGCCGTCGAGGCGTCGGGCGCCCTGGCCTACACCGCCCAGATGGCCCGTGACTACGTGGCCCGTGCCATTGCCTGCCTGGAAGTGCTGCCGGCCAGTGAGTACCGGGATGCGCTGGTAGAGTTGAGCGAGTTCGCGGTAGCGCGCACCCACTGATTCATCGCGTCATCTTCATCGCGGGGGAAGAACACCCCCCCCACCACCCACAACCCCCCCCGGAAGAAGAGCGTACCCCCAACTCCCTTCGAGGGACACCCCCCTCCCCCCCCAAACCCCTTTTTTGCTGGGGTCGTTTTCTCCCCCCGCGATGCTTTTGTGCAGGAAAAAACTAAACCCTATACAATGTGCGCCTTTAATGCCCTGCAACCCAAGGAACCGAAGTGAGCACTCTGCCACCCTGCCCAAAATGCAACTCCGAATACACCTACGAAGATGGCGCGCAACTGATCTGCCCCGAGTGCGCCCATGAGTGGTCGGCCAGCGGCGAAGCCGAAGCCAGCGACGACGTGGTGAAGAAGGATTCGGTGGGCAACGTCCTGCAGGATGGCGACACCGTCACCGTGATCAAGGACCTCAAGGTCAAAGGCTCCTCGCTGGTGGTCAAGGTCGGCACCAAGGTCAAGAACATCCGCCTGTGCGACGGCGACCACGACATCGACTGCAAGATCGATGGCATCGGCGCGATGAAGCTCAAGTCCGAGTTCGTACGCAAGGTCTGACCTCCCTTTCGGGGCTGCCCCCGGGTGGCCCTGACAGATCCTGCAACAGGATCGCCTGCACCCTTCGCAACATTTCCGCCAATTGTTACTTGCTATTTTGATAATAAGAATTATTCTCATTGGAACCGCTATCCAAGGAGAATAGCCATGACTTATCTGATCGACGCCTGGCTGGAACGCCCCCACCCCTACTTACGCATCCTGCATCGCGAGACGGGCGAAGTGTGCGCCGTGCTCGAGGAAGACGCGCTCGACGAGCTGCGTGACCAGGGTGACCTGGACATGACCGGGTTGAATTCCAGTGAACCGGGGGTACTGAAGGAGCTGGTGAGGAACCTGTTTCTGTTCTGCTATGCGCGGGCATTGCGCCCAGGGGGAACGGATTGGAACTGAAAAATCGCGGGGGGGGAGGACGGCGAGGAAGCGCAGATAGGCAGGGGAGTTTTACTCCCATTTGT